>NZ_FRDI01000004.1:99232-314417 GCF_900143255.1 Desulfovibrio litoralis DSM 11393 | reverse complement strand
TTATGATGCTATATATCGGAGTACATCATGCACCTACAGGCACAAGCCTCTCAACCTGATTCAACAAAATTATCAAAACAACCAAGTATATCAAATGATACTAATGTGCATAATACCACTTTTGGAGCTTGGGTAGAAGTCGGTGAACGCTGTATTTTAAATAATGTAGAAATAGGCGATTATTCTTATATTCAAAATGATTGCGATTTAATGTTTACAAAGTTGGGAAAATTCTGCTCTATCGCTTCTCATGTGCGTATTAACCCCAGTAACCACCCTTATTGGCGACCGACTCTACACCATTTTACCTATCGCCCCGGTAAATTTGGTTTTTCTGAAGACAATATTGACCAAGAAGTTTTTGAATGGCGTGCAGGTGATAAAGTTACAATCGGGCATGATGTTTGGATTGGACACGGTGCAATAATCTTACCCGGCGTTAATATTGGAAACGGAGCGATTGTCGGAGCTGGTTCTATTGTTACCAAAGATGTTTCCGCTTGGTCTATTGTTGTTGGTAATCCTGCTAAATTTTTGCGTTTTCGTTTTCAAGATGAAAGTATAGGTGCTAAACTTGAGCGTATCGCTTGGTGGGATTGGAACGACGAGAAAATAAAAGAAAATCTAAAACTCTTTCAAAAAGATGCAAAAGAGTTTGTTGAACATTTTGATATATAAAAAAACACTACCCAAGGGGCTTACTTAAGAAATAAACTCAACAAAACAAAAAATATAAGATTGATGAATATCTGCATATTTTTTTCATAAAAAACTTGAAATATTATTTTTTGCTATACCTACAACAACAATCTATAAAGCAATATAGATATTTAAAAGCGTATTCAATATGATATTGTTATTATATGCCTATAAATTTATTGCATAAAAAAATAATATCATGTATAAAAACTGACTTAGTGTATCTTGTATATAATAAATCTAATGATTAAAGATACTAATATACAATAAGAAATGGTTATTTTTGTCAAAATATGACAATGGCACTCTCAATGCTCATTCAATACAATACACGCCATTTCAACCAGTAAATCAGCTTTTTAGGACAAACCCAATGTCGCAATATTTTACTTCAAAACATAATTCTTTTTTTTGTAGCAAATCGACTTTCATTTTTACAATATGTTTAAGCGTCTTGTTGTTGCTTCAAGGCTGTGCAATCAAACCACAACCGATAAGTCAAGCCGAACATGAAGAGCGTGTGGCGAGTGATCGTCAACAATTATATGTTAATCAAGAACCCATACAAGGTCCTCTTACTCTTGAAGAAGCTATCGCCAGAGCCTTAAAATATAATTATGATCACCGCTTAGCCTTGATGGAATCAGTATTTCAAGACAAACAACTTACCTCTGCCAACCTTGCCATGCTACCAAAGTTAGCCGCAAACGCAGGCTATTCCAATAGAGACAATGATGCGGCCTCTTCATCTATTTCTTACGAAACTCGCAAAGAAACTTTAGAACCATCGCTTTCTTCCGAAAGAGAAAAACGTAGCTTTGATCTTACTCTTACTTGGACTATGCTCGACTTTGGTCTAAGTTATTTTCAAGCAAACCAACAAGCAGACAGATTGTTGATTATGCAAGAACGTAAAAGACGCGTTGTTAATAATATTGTCAAAGAAGTCATTGCTGCTTACTGGAAAGTGCTTAGTGCCGATAAACTTTTACCTATCGTTGAACAATCAATTGCTGATAGCGAAAAAGCCCTTAAAGCTTATAGCACCATTCAAGAACAAAATTTAGACTCCCCTCTTGAAACCTTGCAACATCACAGAGACCTGCTTAATATAATAAGTCATTTACGCCGTATTCAAGCAGATTTAAAAATGTCGCGTATAAGATTGGCGGCACTAATCAACTGCCCACTCCAGACTTCTTTTACTCTCGCCGAACCAGATAAAGAAATGTTAACACCTCCCCCTCTTTCCGTTTCACTCGAAGAAATGGAAAACAAAGGACTCGCCTTTAGACCGGATCTTAGAGAAGAAGCCTACCAAGAGCGTATTGATAAAACAGAAGTACATAAAGAAATCGTGCGTATGTTACCGGGTGTTTCTGTCTTTACCGGCTATAATTATGAATCAAATAAATTTTCTTTACACAATACTTGGGCTGAGATAGGGGCAAAAACAACTATGGGGTTGTTTAACCTGATTACAGGCCCGGCTCAAATAAGGGCCGCAAACACCAAAGTCGAAGTAGCCAAAACCAGACGCTTGGCTCAAACCGTTGCCGCACTTGTTCAAATAAACCTAAGCTATTATCAATATCAAGAAGCATTAGAAGAATTTCAACATGCCAAAGAAGTAAGTCGCATAGAAAAAGCAATTTATAACATCGCTCGCAACGAAGAAGAAAATCAGGCTCAAAGCGAACTTGCACTAATACGCAGTTCTGTTGATGCCGTAAGAGCCCAAATAGAACAAGACAGAACCCTCTCTGATGCTTATATGCTTTGGGGTAATATGTATTTTTCTGTTGGCGGAGACATGGTTCCGGCAGGCATTGAACAAGGCGAACTAAAACAAATGACAGATGTCATTCACCAAAAAATAGCACTCTGGTGGCAAGGTAAATTACCCTTTGAGGAGTAAAACCCGAAGAGTAAAACCTAAAGAGTAAAACCCGAAGAGTAAAGCCTGAGGATTAAAATCTTATGAATATACGCCTTTATACTTGCCTAAGAATATTTTTTTTCTTGGTCATCAGTACAAGTATTGTACATTTATTGGGCAATAACAGCAACGCCACGGAACAAAATAATCCCGACAAACCTATGCCGACTTTTCGAGTACAGGTAAAATCTTTAAACCATACAGTAATTTCAAGCCTCATGGCGGGACAACTTTTAGAAGTTAACGTACTTGACGGCGAAAGCTTTGAAAAAGGTCAACAACTGGCATCATTAGATTGCAGCCTGCCAAAGGCTCAACTTAAAAGGGCAACGGCAACCTTAAACAAACACGCCGCCCTTTATGAAACAACTCAAAAGTTACAACGCTTAAAATCTCGCAGCCCTCTTGAAATGGAAATTGCCAGAGCAGAAAAAAATCAAGCAGAAGCCGAACTTGAAATGGCAAAACAAATGATAAAACGTTGTAACGTTAATGCTCCTTTTTCCGGTCGAGTCGCAGAACGCATGGTACAACCCAATCAATTTGTCAATGAAGGTCAACCCATGTTTACGCTCGTAGACCCAAATTCTTTGGAATTAGAGTTTATTGCCCCTTCTATATGGTTGCCTTGGTTCAAGCCGGGTTATAAATTTATCGTACATATTGACGAAACCAATAAAGACTATCAAGCCGAACTTGTGCGACTTGGTGGAACAGTTGATGCGGTTAGCCAGTCGATCAAAGCCTATGCACGTTTTACCGAAGCCCATAGTGAATTGTTACCCGGAATGAGTGGCGGTGCAATTATTAATTCTCTAGACGGAAATTAGCTTGTGCCTAACTCAAACACACAAAACGCCTTATTAAGGCTAGGTGTTTTATTACAACTGCAAAAACGAGCTCAAAAGGCATCGTCCAATGAATTGCCTTTTGTCTTTGTAAACGAAACCAGAACTCTTGTTCCCTATCGTCAAGCAGTGTTTTGGAGTTATGACTCAAAAAGAACATGGAGAGTTACTGCGGTTTCAGGGCTTTCAACACCAGACCAAGGAGCCCCTTTTGTTTTGTGGTTACAAGAGTTGGCAAAAGAGTTTGAAGGGTTAGGGTTACATACTCAAACCCAAATGATACAAGCCAATATGTTTCCACAAAAACAAGTATCGGCTTGGCAAGAATGGCTTCCACCAGAGGGGTTATGGTTACCTTTTTTTGTTGGGTCAAAACTAATAGGTGCACTGGCATTATTTAGAGAACAAGCCTTTCGCAAAGATGAACAAGAATTACTTGAACATCTTTGTGGTTGTTATGCGTTATGCCTTCCCCGTAAATCTGAACAGACAACCTTAGTCAAACTTAAAAAAACATTAAACTCATCAACTAAACGCTTATGGTTGTTACTGTTTATTTTTATTCTTTTATGGATACCCGTGCGTCAATCAGTCCTTGCTCCCGCAGAGGTTATCGCCGTTCAACCGGTGCATATCAGGGCCGGTTTAGACGGCGTAGTAAAAGAGTTTTTTGTTCAACCCAATCAGAAAGTTTCTATAGGGACTCCCCTAATAGCCATGGAAGACGACCAACTGAAAACAAAAATTACGGTTGCACAAAAAAGTATTGACGTAGCTATGGCAGAATTGCAACAAACTCAACAACTAAGCCTTACAGATCCTCGTAGTAAAATACGCCTGCCCATGCTACAAGGGCGGATAGCACAACTCGCCGCAGAGCTTTCACTGGTTCGTTCTCAACTTGAAAGAGTTGTAATTATAAGCCCGTCAGAAGGGATTGTCTTGATTGACAACCCGAGTATATGGCTTGGAAGACCCGTAAGAATTGGGGAAAAAATAATGGAACTTGCCAAACCTGAGGCGGTGCAATTGGAGATAACCCTGCCTATAAGCGAGAGCTTGCCCCTGCAACAAGGCGACAGTGTATTGTTTTTTTCAAATATATCACCACACTCACCTCTATCAGCCACGCTTGATTATATTGGCTACCAAGCCTCAGAATATCCGGCAACGGGATTGGCTTTTACGCTAAGAGCAAAACTACTCCCAGGTCAACCCTTACCCAAACTTGGTTTACGTGGTACGGTTAAGCTCTATGGCGACCGTAGCCCGTTTATTCTATTAATACTCCGCAAACCGATTTTACAGGTAAGACAATGGCTGGGGCTATAGAACCACAAACAGTCCCCCAGTGGCTACCGTTACGCAATGAACTGCGAATTAACCAAGGACCACCCAGCAAACACGGAGCTCCAAGTTGGACGTTGCATGATCCGAGTGCTCATCGTTTTTTTAGGTTAGGTTGGCTGGAATTTGAAGTATTATCTCGTTGGCAATACGGCACAACTCAGGAAATATTACAGTCTATTATCCAAGAAACAACAATGCAACCAAGTTTAGAACAGGTTCAGGCTGTTTATGACTTTGCCTTGCGAAATCAGCTCGTACAAACATCTTCACAAGAAGATAGCGAGCGACTTGTCTCAATTAAACAACTTTCCATGACAAGTATTGGACATAAAATACTTCATGGATACTTGTTTATGCGAATACCCCTTCTCGCCCCCGATCATTGGCTTGAAAAAAGTTTGCCATATATACGTTGGGTCTTTACTCGGCGTTTTTTATTCGGTCTTGTTCTTTTGATGTTTTTTAGCCTCTATTTGGTTTCACGAGAATGGACAGTGTTTTTAACTCAACTCACAAATTTATGGAGTTGGCAACAAAGCCTTATGATTATTGCCGCTTTGGGGCTTGCTAAAAGTGTACACGAATTAGGTCATGCCTTTGCTGCCAAACATCTTGGTTTGAAAGTTCCACGTATGGGTCTGGCTCTAATGTGTTTTACCCCTGTTTTATGGACAGATGTAACGGAAGCATGGAAATTGCCAAACAAAAAAGACCGCTTACTTGTCGATACGGCAGGGATCTGGGCAGAACTCACCCTTGCTACTTTAGCCGCCCTTTTATGGCCTTTATTCCCTCAAGGGGCATTTAAAAGTTCTTTATTAACGCTATCTGGCGTTACTTGGCTTGCAACAATTACGGTTAACGCCAATCCGTTTATGCGTTATGACGGATATTACATACTGTCAGATTTATGGGATATTCCCGGACTACAACAACGCTCCTTTGCTCTCGCTCGTTGGCATCTGCGTGAATGGCTCTTTGGGTTCGGCGAACCAGTTCCGGAAGCTTTAACACCGGGACAAAGAACGCAATTAATTCTTTATGCCTATGGAACTTGGTTTTATCGCTTCTTTTTGTTTATGGGAATAGCCCTATTGGTATATCATATGTTTTTTAAAGCCCTTGGGCTTGCTCTTATGCTTGTTGAGCTTATTTGGTTTATTGCCCTGCCTATATATAAAGAATTTCGCTATTGGTATTCGAAACGAACCAACATCAAACTCAATCTAAAATCTTTACGCAGTATCACACTCACTTTAGGTCTGATTTTAATCTTTATTGTTCCTTGGAATACGAGAGTAAAAGGCTCTGGAATTTTAGCACCAGAACATATTGCCACACTTTATATTCAACAACCGGGGATCTTGCTTGAAAAATTAGTTGATTCCGGCGATCAGGTTGAAAAAGATAAAATATTGTTACGTTTTACATCGCCAAACTTAGATAAACAAATAGCACTAATGAGACAAAAAGTAGAAACCTTACGTTTAAGTTTGGCAACTTCAAGTCTTGATTCCGAACTGCGAACTAGTTATACAATAGACTTACAAGAAATGCAGGCGACGACATCTGAGTTAAACGGACTGCTCCAAGCTCAAGAGCGTCTTACTCTTTTAAGTCCTCTAAACGGAACTTTACATGACCTTCCATTATGGTTGCAAAAAGGGGTTTGGGTACCTGAAAACACTCAACTTGGATTAGTAGCAAGCAAAAAGTCTCAAGTAACCGCATATATAGCAGAAGAAGATTTAGGACGCCTTCAGCTTGGTGCAAGTGGTATTTTTTATCCTATTAGCGGTTATTTTCCGCCAATTCCCCTTAAAGTTATCTCTATAGAAACAGCGGCAGTCAGAGATATTATACATAAAGAACTTCCTTCAACAACAATTGGGGGAATTATCCCCGCAAGACAGGGTGCAGACAAACGTATTGTGCCTGAACAAGCCTTATATAAAGTAGTCTGTAGCGTTGAAACCACAAACTCTCTTCCCCCTCATTCCTTAAGCGGAACTGTTAGCTTAAAAGGTTTACGCCAAAGCTTAGCCGTGCGTTTATGGCAGGCAGGCGTTGGCATAATAATTCGTGAAAGTGGCTTTGATTAAGCCCTAAATAAAAACCATCACAAAGCTATGTTTATTTTTTTAATCTATTAACCTTATTAAATTGACAATAAATCATCTGTGATATATTTTGTATAATGGTCAATATGTTTTTATAGTGCCAAAACTATTAATAATAAATTTTTCAGACAGATAAGGCACAAACTATTTTTGCATAAAAACAACGGAGGTTCCTATGTTGTTTCGCTCATATATTAAAAAAATAACCAAACTTTCTTTATCAAAATCATCACCTAATAAACAGCCCCTTGCCATGCACTCTATTCTATTAGCTCTTGAACCTCGCATGGTTTTTGATGCTTCTTTAGTCGCAGGAGCTGAGGCTCTGAATAATGAAGCCCACGTTGTGAATGATCAACCCACAGAAAGTCATGAGCAAACTGAACAGACTACTCCGTTTGAACAAACAGCAGCAAGCAGCATGGAGATAACTCCGGCAAGCGGAGACTGGAATGCCGACCCTGAGCTTGATTTCAGTAGCGGAACGTTTACTGTTAACGAAGATATCTTACTAACTATAGGCGATGGAGGTATAACTCTTAACGATACTGATTCCGACAACTTTCGCATTACTATTAAAGTTGATCATGGAACTTTAGCTCTTGACTATGTCGCAGGCGTAATAGGAAATCAGTATAATTTTAATGCCGACAAAAGCGAAGTTAGCTTTGAAGCCGATAAAGAAACCGTTCAAAAAGTATTGAACACCCTAAAATATCAGGCAAACAAAGACTATAACGGAACAGATTCATTACAAATATCCGTAGAAGACGGAGAAAACAACTGGAAAAAAACTGATTTTACTCAAGATATTACAATAAATTCCGTTGCGGATAAACCGTTTTTTATCGATTCAACGACCTTACAAGATAGCACTCAAGCCGATGAAGACGTGCAAAGTTCTTTAGTCTTCAACCACGGAACAAAAGAAAATCCTGATTGGAAAGCTCTTAAAATTGATGATGCTGATGGAACAAGTGATAGATACAATATTGAACTGCGTATTAAAAACGGAACGCTCTCAGGCACGGGGCTTGGAACAGGCACACAAGACGTAGATAGCCTCGTTTATAACTTAAACGATAAGACTCTTACTGAAATCAATGAGATATTAGAGAGCTTAAAGTTTCAAGGCAACAAAGATTTTTATGGTAAAGCTGATTTTACTCTTAGTATTACCGACACCGACCCAACAATTTCCAATGATCCACTTGTAAAAACCTTTGAAATTGACGTTTTGGCTGTTAACGACGCCCCTGTTCTTAAACCTGCCGATGCAAACGATAGAGATAATCAGCTTACCGTTGCGGAAACAAATGATAACGGTAGGTTATCAGAGGGAGTTTTAACTCTGAAAAACTTTAATATTGATCATGACAACAGCTCGTTGCCTAACGCCGACAACAAAATTCTCCTTTTTGATGTAGACAACAACCTTGAACAATTAATGATTAAAGTAGACAGTATTCCGCAACAAGGTACTTTGTGGCGACAAGTGGGCAGTACATGGATAAAACTTAGTGTAGGTAGCACCTTTTCTTTGATGGACGTATATAAGGGCAACGTAAAATACTCCCACAACACAAGCCTTCAAGTCAACGAAGCTCTTGATCCCGGTAGTTCTCAAGATCATTTTAATTATTCTATAGTTGATGGTGCCGGCGGTAGTGGAAGTTCCACTATGTATATAGCCTTAGAACCAGTTAACCAAGGACCAACTCTTGTTACAGACGGCGGTATTATCGAAGCTTATGAGGGAGAACAAGGCATAAAATTTTCTTTTAGCGTACAAGACCCCGATCAATCTCCAAGCTCCGATTATAAAGTCCATTTTACAGAATTGCCCAATGAAGCATATGGTTTTTTTTGGTATTCTGTTGATGGATTAGCATACGAAAAAGTAACAACAAGTACAGAAATTTCTTTAGAAGCTGTACAAAAAGGATATTTGCGTTTTAACCATTCAGGAAAAGAAACGGCAATCGGTACTTTCAATTTTAAACTTGAGGTTAGCGATGATGGCGGTGGAGACTCAAACGGATCAAAAACCACAGCATGTTCTTTAAGTATGAGCATATTACCAAATAACGACCACCCTGAATGGAATTCGTCTGTTAAAAACCTGTGGTCAGACAACACACACACCGTTACCGTTAATGACTCACGTAAAATTCCAATAAACAATAGCTTTTTAAATGCACAAGATAGCGATTCAAGTGATGCCAATATTACCTATACCGTAAATTATAACAGTAGTGTCGGAACTCTGCTTTATGATACAGGACAAATAGATGGTGGTAGTGGAAACCCTATTTACCGTGTGATCGCAAGCGGAGAAAAGGTTTCACAAGCCGATATTAACAGCGGTAACGTTAGTTGGTGGTTTAACGGAGACGGTAACCAAAGCACAGATCTAACTTTTATTGTGCGTGATGGTTCTATAACTGCTACACCCGTTCCAAACGATGGCGATCAGCCTTTAGACTATCCTTATACAGGCAGTTCAGCCAGTGGTTGGGAACATGGTCAAGGCTCTCACGAAGGCGCTATAGGAACATGGCAAGAAACAAGCCCGGGTTCAGAGAGCTACAAATGGGTTCCAACGTTGCATACCCTCACCTTAGTTTCAAAAGATATTCTTCTGACAGAAGAAATTCCCGATAATACTATTGTTGTTGACCCAATTCCTAATTTTAAAAGTGATCAAAATACTGCTTTAGTTGATGAAGGAAAAAATACCAAGCTCACTGAAAACATGCTTAAAGCATGGTTTAAGGATCAAAGGAATGGCAATACCGACATACTCCCGACCGACCCGGCTGGTAACCCTGAAAATCTGGTCTATCGTATTGAAGGCATGACCGAACAAGGACACTTGGCAATCAGCACTGATGGTGGATCAACCTTTACCATTCTTGGCTTATACAGTTCTTTCACCCAACAAGATATTATTAACGGTAAAGTTTATTATATTCATAACGGTTCTGAAATATTTCATGACAGTTTTAACTTTTCCCTATCTGACGGAAGAAACGAAGCTATTAACACAAACGATAACTCAAAACTTTTTGAATTAAAATTTGATATAATACCTTTAAACGATACCCCAACAGCCAGTAAAGGAACTGACGTAACCGTTAAAGAACACGACCAAGATAACGCTCAAACAACCACAGCCGGCGGTATAGCCACAATAACTACAAGTAATATCGTAATTTCAGATGTAGACGGAACAGGCGAAAAAAGTGGAATAGGCTATGCTACTCCTAACGACCTTTATATTATTATTACCCAGCTCCCAACAAACGGAACTTTGTATTTAAACGGCACGCCTATAACTGCCCTCACCGACCTTACCGACCTTTCTAATATAAAAGACGGCGAAGGTTATTCTAGTTGGAGCAGTAATTCAGCGATGAATGGTATTACCGTAATCAGTCTTGCGGATATTAAAGCAGGAAAGCTGACTTACCAACACAATGGATCAGAAAACTATTCCGACACCTTTAGCTATTTTGTTTCAGATAACAAAGGAATAGACCAAGCCCACGCCTCGGAACAAAACGGCGGAAGCGTAAACGGATCAGAACAAGCCGTAAATATTGTGGTTACGCCCGTTAATGACAGACCGGAACTTGAACAGCCGGCAACGCCATTTCAACTTGATGAAGGTGCTACAGCGACTATTACAGACGCTAATATAAAATGTGTTGACCCTGACGGAACCCCTTCGGCTATACAATTTATTGTTACGGAAATTCCAAAATATGGAGAACTAACTCTAAATGGTAAAGTTCTTGGTGTTGGTTCTGTTTTCACCCAAAAAGATATTAATGACGAAAAAATACAATACAAACATAATGGAAGTGAAGACCATACCGACTCTTTCAAGTATAAATTAAGCGACAGCATTTATATGGCGTCTGACAGCGAAGCGAGTACCTTTGAAATTAATGTAACTCCGATCAACGATGCCCCAACTGTAGAAGTTCCTAATATTATTTATGTAGAATCCATTGCCGGCGGTGTTATCGTCGGAGGTATAAAAATTACCGACCCTGATTACGGTTCAAATAACCAATATGACGGAGCAAGCGATACGGGTATTAAAAACGACGAGATGACCGTAGAGTTAACCCTTAGAGACCCAAATGGTTCTGTCCTTGACCTTTCTAAAATTGAGTTGTTCTTTTGGGACGGAACTCAATTTATTGATCTTAACGCAAACCGCAATGGCAATACTTATACCCTTGTTGGAAGTTTCGAACAAATTCAAACTTGGCTTTCTCAAGTTAAAATACAGGCAAAAACCGACTCAGGGACAACTTACGATCCTAATGGTGATATACATCTTGATATTACCGTTCACGACGGGGTATATAACGATACTACACTCTCTTGGGAAAATGCTAACGGTAGTGGCGATACTAATGTGTATAGAGTTAATGGTACGGTAAAAGTTTATATCAGCCCAGTAAACGAAGCCCCCACAATAAAAACAGGTAGCCCAACCAGCCTTACAACAAACGAAGACGGTAGCGCCATAGCCGTTAAAGACGGTATTAACCCTATTTTCATAGAAGATATTGATGCCTTTAGCCGTATGGGTAATAGTATTACCCTTACGGTAGAACACGGTATTTTACTGGTAACGCCAATAAGCGGACCAAGCATTACAGGACGTGGCTCTAATACGCTTACCATTACAGGTACGCTTGACCAAATCAATTCTGTTTTGGCGTCTCTTCAATATAAAGCTAATGCCAATTATAATGGTTTAGACGCTATAAAATATATCGTTAAAGATAACGCCAACTCCGGTTCGATTTCCTCAACCTTTAACAATGAAAATCATACTGCCCATAACGAACAATTTAGATATGACACGGGAAGAAAAGACGCAGGCAACAACATCATATATGGGCTTGGGGTTTACGGAATAGTCGATATTGAGGTTAAGGCGGTTAACGATGCTCCGGCTATAAAAGCACCTCAAAAAGTGTTTATTACAGAACCGCTGATCTTTGGCGGAGTAGACGAATTAGGCAATCCGGCACGCATTGAACTTTCGGATATTGATATAACAGGATCAGGAACTTATATAAATGATACCCTTACTCTTACTATTAATGTAGATAGTGGCTGGCTTGAACTGGCGGACATTGACCTTAACGGCGTAACAAGAATAGGTGCTGCCACCGGTTATCAAACTCTGACTCTACAAGGTAGCTTAAGCGACCTAAACAATGCCCTTGCCAAGCTCGGTTACAGCCGATTAAACTGGGGAGATAATATCTCTGTAACATTAACGCTTACCCTTTCAGACGTGGCAAACACTAATGAATCAAACGGTAGCACAGATATAGGCTCAAAACTTACCGCCAATCATACAATAACTATAAATTGTAATAACAATAACAATGCCCCAACTATAGACTTGCCTGATGTTACAGTTCCCGAAGACGATGTGGAAACTAAAATATTTAACGGAAGCGAGACAATAACCCTTTACGACCAAGACACTTTCGATGGGCAGGTTTTTGCCAGCATAAGCGTTGGGAATGGCACTTTAAACATTACTCAAACAGACTTGATAAACGCTGAATTTATTTTTAGTGGCAACCCAGCTTTACAAGATAAATTTAGTATTTCCGCTGATGGTAAAACTATTTACTTTAAAGCCAGTATTGACAAAATCAATGCGGCTCTAAAAGAGATACGTTATAAAGCTCCTGATAACTATAACGGCAAAGATAGCGTTAAGGTTTATGTTAACGACTGTGGCTTATGGGGTGATGACCTTGGAAACATCTCAGTCCCCATACCAACAAACCCTTTTGGACTAACGGGAACAGGTCTGGCTTCTGAGCAAACAAGAACTATTAATATTACCGACGTCAACGACGCCCCTACTAGCAGTAACACCAGTAAAAACTTCTGGGACAACTCCGGCTCCACCCAGGGCGATCTGGAAGACACCACAACTCCGACCGCAAAAACAGTAAACAATTTATTTGGCACTATGTTCCAAGATACACCCGACAACCAAAAGACCGTAAACAACCCAACAGGTTCAGAAGCCCACAACTTCGCAGGGATTGTGATTACTGACAACACTGCTGCCCCCACCCAAGGTACTTGGCAATATCATGACGGCACAAACTGGGTTGATATTACAGGTGTTTCTATTGCAAGCGGTCTGTATCTTTCCAAAACTACTGAAATACGTTTTCTGCCAAACGCTAATTTTAACGGAACGCCCGGAACTTTAAGCGTCCGTCTGGCTGACGACAGTACCAACAACCTGAGCACAGGCAATACAGTCGACTTGTCTGGTGTGAGCAGTAGCGGAGGCACAACCCGCTATAGTGCCAGTACTATTTCTCTTTCTAACTATATACGCCCGGTTAACGATGCCCCGGTGGCTTCCGGTTCCGCCACCCTTGCAAACATTTCAGAAGATGCAACCAACTCCGCAGGAAACACGGTAAGCAATCTTTTTACTAGTAACTTTAACGATATAAAAGATAGTTCATTTGGGTCTTCCGCCAATGTCCTTGGCGGAGTTGTCTTGGTGGAAAATACCACCCCGTCAAGCAAGGGCATTTGGCAATATTCCACAAATAGTGGCTCAAGTTGGACAAATATTCCGACTGATTTAAGCGAAAACAGCGGTCTTTTTTTAGCTTCAAACGCCAAAATACGTTTTGTACCGGTGGCTGATTATAACGGAACACCAGAAGCTTTAGTAGCTTATTTGGCAGATAACAGCACAACTTTACCTACTAATGCAACAAGAGTTAACATCTCAGGTTTAAACCAAGGTGGAACTACCCGCTATTCTGATAGTTCAGTAAACCTTACAACGACAATAAATCCCGTTAACGATGCCCCGACTCTCAAGGGTGGCGCAACCATGCCCTCTAACACCATTAGCGAAGACAGCGGAGCCACCACACGCATGGTCAGCGATCTGTTTAACAACCTATTTAACGACTCTAAAGACGATCAAACAACCAAAGGCGGTAGTAACCCAAACTCTTTTGCGGGAATTGCCATTACTGCTATAAACACCAGCTTAGGCACATGGGAATATTCAACCAATAGCGGTATGAGTTGGACAACCATCAGCGGGGTTAACGAAGCAAACGCTCTGTTTTTAAGCTCAACCACCATTATCAAATTTACCCCGGCTGCCAATGTCAACACCTCCGGCGAGGTCAACGGACTCACCGCCAGACTCGTTGATGACTCCAGTGGCACTCAGCCGGTCAGTGGCACTAACTACGACGTCTCCAACTCAGGGGGAATCACCCGCTATTCCGATGTAAACAACGCTGTTCTCTGGAAAATAGACCTCACCCCGACCAACGACGCTCCGACTATCGCTACAGGTAATGAAAGCGTTACTCTCAACCACACCGAAGACACCACCACCACTAAAACTGTTGACGAACTCTTTAAAAACAGCTTCAGTGATGCCAAAGACAACAGCGGTGGAAGTATTGCTAACAGTTTTATGGGTATTATTATTACCGATAATCTAACCACAAGCTCCCAAGGGCAATGGCAATATTATATCGGATCAAGTTGGGTTAATTTCCCAAATAATATTTCCGAAACAAGTGGTCTATATCTTGCCAAAAATACCCAAATACGCTTTGCACCAAGCCCAGAATTTAACGGTACAATTGGAACACTTTCTCTCAATCTGGTAGAAAATGGAACAACAACTTACGCAACAGGCACGCAATATGATGTAAGCGGAATAAATATTGGTGGAACTACCCAAATAAGTGATAACTCCGTAACCTTACTAGGTAGCGTAACCGCCGTTAACGATGCACCTGTTGCCAGTAACACGGGCGATGTTACAATGTCCGACATAGCCGAAGATATAGCGACCGCCTCAAATAACGGTCAAAGCCTTTCAAGTCTTTTGAACGGACGTTTCAGTGATAACAAAGATCAGATACTGAGTGGTTCTTCGTCAAACATCTTTGATGGGGTAGCAATTGTAAATTACACCGCCGTACCAAGCAAAGGACAATGGCAATATTTAGATGGTGCAACTTGGAAAAACATTCCCACTTCAACCGCAAATAATGCCTTTATTTTGCTAGACCCCAATACCATGTTGCGTTTTAATCCGGCGGCTAACTTTAACGGCTCAGTTCCCGATTTAAAAGTAGCTCTCATTGAAAGCGGTAACTCGTTTACTAACGCAACAAGCGAAAACCTCAGCACCGCCTGGTCAAGAGGTGGCTCTAGCCACGTTTCCGTCGAAACTATAACCCTTAAGCAAACGGTAACTGCTGTTAACGATAGCCCGACTCTTTCCAATAATAATCAAGTAAACCTCACTTCCATTAACGAAGATACCACCAGTCAAAACAATGGTGGAAGTTCGGTTGCGTCTCTGTTTAGCGGTCGCTTTTCCGATATTAAAGACAATGTCGCGGGGGGTTCGGAAGCCAATGCTTTTATCGGTATCTGGGTGGATAGCGTGGCAACTGAGGCCACCAAAGGTCAGTGGCAATATTACGATTCGAGTGCCTTATCTTGGGTGAGCATTACTCAAGGTATGTTTATACGCAGTGATGTGAATATTCGTTTTCAACCAGTAGCCGACTATAATGGTCAACCAACAGCTATGTCCGTTCGCTTGGTGGAATCAAACATTCCGGCTAGCCAATATACTAATCCTAGCCAGTGCGATTTGACTACGGGAAGCAACTATGCTCTTGCTGCCCTACAACAAAACAGCGTCAATCGCTATACCGACGCCTTAAACGTGGGTATTACGGTAACGGCGGTTAACGATGCCCCAATAGCCGATAATTCAAACACTGTTACTCTAGGCGCCGTCAATGAAGACAGCACAGCCACGGGAGACACAGTAAACAACTTATTTAGTTCACTTTTTGACGACACTAAAGACAACGTTAGTGGTGGTTCTTCTAGTAACACCCTGGCTGGTATTATTGTTAAAGATATTACCCAAGACGCAAATAAAGGCTTGTGGCAATATTCCATTAACGGAACAACTTGGATAAATATTAGTGCCAATATGTTTATACAAAGTGGACACCTTATTCGCTTTCAACCCGAAACAGACTTTAACGGAACGCCCAACAACCTTACCGTACATTTAGTTGAAAATTCAGGAATTTATTCTGGAACTTTACCAAACAGCGGACCAGGTTACAGCCTGAGCAACACAGGGGGCTCTTCGGCTATTTCAAGTAATTTTATAACCTTAACAACCACAGTTACAGCTATTAACGATGCACCAACTTGGGATTCTACTGCGTTTTCACCCCTGGAAGGTCCGAGCGGTAACCATTTCATTTATGGCGGAGGGCTGGACCTAGATAGGAGCAACTCTGCAAGCAGTGATAATTTTTCCATACCCAAAACAGTTAACGACCTCTTTGGCTCGGCATTTAATGACAGCAAAGACAATATTACGGGCGGTAGCTCTGCTAATACTCTAAACGGGGTTTGGGTAACAGGTATCTCAGGAGAAAGCACACTTGGAACGTGGCAATATTCCACTGATGGCACAACCTGGACAAATATCAGCTTAGCAAATAACGACGCCCTGTTCTTGGCAAGTTCTACCTTTATTCGCTTTGCCGCCGACATAACAGTAGACTTAAATGTTGGAACTTCACCACATATCGGGTTAAACGTAGCTCTTGCCGATTCTAGCGAAAATATTACAAATGGTACAACAGCAGCTGATATAAGTTCTAATCGTGGGGGAAATACTGCTATTTCTGAAAAATCTATCCCGCTATGGTTGACTATTCATCAGCTGAATTACGCACCGACCGTAAGCAATATCAGCAGCGTAACAACTACAGAGCGATCAGCAGTCAATCTGGCACCGAGTATTACAGTCTCAGACTCTGACCTTGACCACCAAACCAACACCGAAAACTGGAGCGGTGCTTCCATAACCCTTAGCCGAAACAGCGGAGCAAATAGCGATGATGTCTTCACTAACGGTTCAGGGCTTTCGGCTCTCAATCAAGGTGGACAACTGATCATAGGCGGTCATCATATTGGAACAGTAACTCGCAATAGTGGCGGTGTGCTTGTTCTTACTTTTAATAACAATGCAACAAGTGCTTTGATCGCTAGCGCTTTACAAGCGATAAACTATACCAACACCTCACACAACCCACCGGCAAGTGTTGAGTTAAAATGGTTAGTTGATGATGGAAACTACGAAAAAAATGGTTTCTTCCATCAAGGAGACAATCAGCCGGGACAAAGCTCCGGTAAAACTTCTACCACACAAGTGGTTTACATTACCCCAATTAACGACAACCCAACCGCCAAAGATGACGTCGCAAAAATCAGTAGCGAAAGCAAACAAGCACTACAAGGCTCTGTTATTGATAATGATTTTGACTATGAAGGGGCGGTAAGCGTTAACTCTTCCGATGCACATCTTGCTAAATATGGAACTCTTACTATTAATGCCGACGGTAGTTATAATTATATTATCAACTCGCTACACCCAGCTATAGCCGGACTAAAACCCGGAGAAAGTTTAATTGAAACAATTAACTATACTATTAGAGATGCTAGCGGGGCTTTAGCAACAGCCACCTTAACAATTAATATTGAAAAACCATTACCACCACCAGTAATAGTCGATGAGAGCAACTCTCAAAAAAATAAAGAGTCGCTACCTGACAACAATGAAAGGCAACATATAGATAACGACACCACACACAATACATCCATAGCAGCCGACAAACCTGTTGTGCGAGAAGCTGCTCTATTCCAAGAAACGTTGGATCGTTCAACAAATCACAGTCTTATTTCGTTGGCTCAAAGCCTTCGCAATATGGAAAGTAATCTTGAACGAGCTCAAATTATTATTTCAGGACAAATGGGCGACCAAATGATTTTCAGCGGATTTGAACAAAAGTTTTCATTACCTGAAAAACTTTTCCGCCACAGTCTAGCAGGTGAACAACTCGCCTATATAGTCAGCTTAGAAGACGGAAGCCCGCTACCCGAATGGTTACACTTTGATATTCGCAGTTTAAGTTTTTATGCTAACCCTGATCAAGCCATGCAAATTCCGCTCAGCATAAAAATTATAGCTACCGATCGCTTTAATAACAAGGCAGTCAGCATCTTCCGCATCTATGTTACTAAGTCAGAGAAAAGTGAAATTCTTCAACCTGATAACTCACAAGAAAAAACGGAACAAGCAACCGATAATCCTCAAGAAAAAAATAATACGTTAGAAGGACAGCCAATAGAGCAAAACACAAACGAAGAGACAAATACAAAAACCGAAGAAAACAAAGCTCAAGAAATATCGCTTACGCTAGGTAATCTCGACCTTGCAAGCCAAATATCAATGCAAGGGCAAAAAGGCTTATTGTATAAAGCTCAAGAATCTTTACGCAACTTAATCGAATATCACGGCTAAAAAACTAGAAGTAAAAAGTAGCAGACGATATTTTTATTGCTTTTAAAAGAAACAGAGTATAGATTTGACTAAATCAAATAAATAATCATCTCTAAAACTATTAAGCAATATCTTTATGAGTTTATTTTATGCTTAAAAAAAGTATAAAAATATTTTTGCTTTCTGTTGTTGTCTTCTTGATGCTTTTAAGTTCAATACAAGCACAAAAAATCCTTTATAAAGGCAATATTGAATCAAAAATATATCATGCACCGCATTGCAGATTTTACGACTGTAAAAAGTGTACTGCTTCTTTTGACTCAAAACAAAAAGCAGAACAAGCGGGCTTTAGACCTTGTAAAGTTTGTAAACCTTAAAGCTTAACGATTAATTTTAGCTTAAATTATTCGTTGTTTAATAAAGCCATATGTTTTTCTAATTGCCAACGCACAAGCCCATTACTGATATTTTTTCTGCGATTTTTATGCCCATCACAAAAAATATTCAAATCTTGCATAATTTTTGCCCTGTTGCTTGTTCCGCTAGAAGGACAACTATTTTTGCTTATTGGCAACTTCCAAGCTTTTGCGGCTTTTTCAATAATTTTCTTTTCTAACAACATTAATGGTCTAATTATTTGTAATGTATTCCTAAAAAACGGTTCAGCCATAGACATTCCCTCTACTCTGCCCGTTTGAAATAAATTCATTAAAAAACTGCTGACTAAGTCGTCTGCGTTATGTCCAAAAGCTAAATGGCTTAAATTATATTTACCACATAACTCAAACAAACGCTTACGTCTTAATTTTGCACATAAAAAACAAGGAGAACCAGTGCGATTTTCTTCTGAGTGAGCCCTCGGACCATGATCGGTCAGCTCCATATGATACGGAATGCCTTCGCTTAACAACCATTCTTGTAAAATAAGGTGGTCATTAGGGTCAAAACCCGGGTTAATATGTAGAGCGAAAAGTTCAAATTTAAAAGGGAGTATACTTTGGCGAATTTTTAAAACTTTCATAAGTACATAACTGTCTGCCCCGCCAGAAACAGCCACTCCTATGCGTGAACCGCTTTTAACCATTTGCATTTCTTGCATTAGTTTTCCGGCTGCCTTAATGCATTGTGCTTGTACATAATTAACCTGATGACGACTCATTAAAAATCCTATATCATATTAAAATATTGTTTAAAGTTTAAATCACATTTTTTATAAAAGAATAATCTTATTGCGGTAAATTAATAAATTACATATTTATAGTAAATATATTAGTAAGATTTGTTCAAATTTAAGATATTGCTAAAATAACCATATTGGAATAATAAACACTTACTTGCATAAATTAAAGGACATAAAAATGTGGAAACCAACCCCAAGAGAAGCTCAAACCACTATGCCATGTAAAAAATGTAATCAGGCTGTTAAAATTCTGCGAAGCTGTCATCAAGCCTATATTATTTGTGAACATTGTCATACCAAATTTACAATTCAAGAATACCTGCCTATTATGGATACCGCTATGGAAGAATTTATGGAAGCAATAAATTGCGACCGTATTTAAAGTTTACAGTCTCCGATGTTCTTGTTATTATAAGATATATCCCCTACTAATAATTCATATAAAATTTAAACTCAATTTCAAGGTAAACAAAAATGCTTGATCTTAAATTACTTCAAAAAAACTTAGACCAAGTTGCTAAAGCTTTATCCGCTCGCAATTCAAATATTAACTTAAATGAATTCATAGAATTAGATGAAAAACGTAAAACATTACTAAAAGAAGTCGAACTTTTAAAAGCAGAACGCAACCAAATTAGTAGTGAAGTTGCCAAACTTAAAAAGTCAGGGCAAGAAACTATTGAACAAATGGCTGGTTCGCCTTGGAATGATCGCAACGATTTAGCTCCCAGACTTAAAAAGCCAGGGCAGGACGCCTCTGAACTAATGGAAAAATCCATTAAACTCGGAGAAAGAATCAAAGAATTAGACCAAGAAACCGAAGCTGTAAAGCAAAACCTTAACAACTTTTTGCTTAACATTCCTAATATACCTGATGCTAGTGTGCCTTTTGGAAAAAGTGAAGAAGATAATCCAGAACTCCATAAATTTGGCACAATCAAAAACTTTGACTTTACTCCAAAAGAACATTGGGAACTAGGACAAAACCTTAACGGTTTAGATTTTGACCTAGCAGGAAAATTAACAGGCAGTCGTTTTACCGTTTATAAAGGTTGGGCAGCCAGATTAGAGCGTGCCTTAGTCAACTTTTTTCTTGATGTCCAGACCACTGAACATGGTTATCTCGAAGTAATTCCACCATTTATGGTAAACCGCAAAACAATGACAGGCACAGGGCAACTGCCTAAATTTGAAGAAGACCTCTTTAAACTTGAAAATTGGGATTATTTTTTAATTCCCACAGCCGAAGTGCCTTTAACCAATATGTTTGCTGATGATTTTATTGAAGAAAATAAACTACCTATGGGTGTAACTGCTGCGACTCCATGCTTTCGTTCAGAAGCCGGAAGTTACGGAAAAGATACTAAAGGCTTAATTCGTCAACATCAATTTACTAAAGTAGAAATGGTGCGTTTTGCTCACCCTGATGATTCCTTCAATCAGCTAGAAAAAATGCGTGAACACGCCGAAACGCTGTTACAACGCTTAGAACTTCCATACCGTGTTATTACTTTATGCACTGGCGATATGGGATTTTCATCGGCAAAAACTTATGACCTTGAAGTTTGGCTACCCGGACAAAATAAATATCGTGAGATTTCGTCTTGTTCTAACTGCACTGACTTTCAAGCACGCCGTGCCAATATTAAGTTTAAGCCAAATGGCGGAAAAGCCGAATATGTCCACACCTTAAACGGTTCAGGTCTGGCGGTAGGCAGAACACTTGTGGCTGTACTGGAAAATGGACAACAAAAAGATGGAAGCATAAAACTGCCTAAAGCCCTTGTGCCTTATATGGGCGGGCTAGAACATATTACAGCTTAACCTCATTATTTGATTAGATAATTTAGAACATCAAAAAAGGCTCTGAATATTAAACTACAGAGCCTTTTGTTTTACCTAAATCAAATTAATATGTTAATTATAGCAATCAATTAGTTTTTACACGGCTTTCAATAAGTTTAGCAATTTCAGGGTCATCATGAATAGCATCAGATAAAGGAATTATATCACCTTTAATATTATCATCAGCGACCCAAGCCCAATCGCTTCGTGAATCTTTAGGTGGCAGTTCAAAAAAGTCAATAACGTTAATCCCTGCTCCTTTTTTATCTGAGCGAGACCAAGCTAAAGAAAGATTTTTTGAACTAAGACTTAGAGATAACGCAGAGCCTTCGCCTGCCCCTAAAAGTAAATCAAATAAATTTAACTCTTTAAGCCAAGTAGAAATAGCTAAATTTTCAGTCGCAAACCCCCATGGAGAAATTAACACCAATAAATCAACGTCTTTTCTTTTTTCTTCAGCCATCTTTTTTATTGCGTCAATTTGATTCGCCGTAAGAGTATTCTTTGCTCCTAACGCTTCAGGAGCTAACACGAAGCCAATATTTAGATTTGCATCAGCTATTTTTAATTTTTTAAAAACAAGACTATTGTCGGTAAAAGTAAAGTATCCACTATTTAATTTTAAGGCAGCAGTCCTAAGCCATTCTTCAGTTTCTTTACTAGTATAAGCTAAATCAGGCTGAAGGGCATTATAAAGCCAAAAAGTTTTTATAGCTTTTTCTTTGTCTAAAGTCGGTTTTGAACCATATCCACGGTAGTCAGCTAAAAACTCATGTGGTCCGATAATTTCAAGTAAAGGATAATTTCCATCTTTTGCAGCTTGTCGTAAAGCCTTTAACACACTAGCCCGCCGAGCCAGTCCACCAATCTTGGTCTTACCTCAACCTGGGCAAGGATATAATTCACCCCAACTTTCGGCGATATATGCAAGACGCAAAACAGGCTTAGGTGCCTTACTATCTGTCAATTCCTCTAAGTATCTCGCCTCTGCAATATTACTCAATAGTAATGAGCATAAAAAAGCTAAAGCCCAAACGGTAAATTTTTTAGGCTTTAGCATAAGTATAGTATAGTTCATAATTTTCACAAATATAAAAAGAACCAATAAAAAACAACAAAATAAATTTATTTGTTAATAAAGTCTTTTAGGTCTTTACCGGCTCTGAAAAAAGGAAGACGTTTAGCAGAAACGTTTACGATTGCACCGGTTCTGGGGTTACGCCCTGAATAAGGAGGATATTCTTTTAGTTTAAAGCTTCCGAGACCACGAATTTCAACACGATTACCTTTTGTTAAGGCATCTTTCATCTTGTCAAAAAACTCTTTTACGATTATAGTAGCTTCTTCTACAGGAATATTACTTTTTTCTGATAAAGCCTTAATTAATTCGCTCTTATTCATACAAAACTCCATAGTAGAGTAAAATTTAAAAAACATTACAGCCAAAAACATTCATCTAACTAAACACAAAAGATTACTTTCATTTGTATAATACTACTTTTATAAAAAACAAGCAAGAATTTTATTGGTTATCCTTTTATAAAAAAAATAGACCATACAATTTGATTATTTCTTATACAAACAATTAAAAAAAAATGCAATAACTTTCTATAAGTTATCTAAAAAAATAATTATCCTACTTAATATTATTAAAACAATACAACCCAATATTATGAATGCAATATGTTAAATTATAATAAAAAAATATTATTCTTGTTTTTATTCGCTTATCTATTATTCAGTAATTACAACGCATTAGCCTGCACAGATATTTTTCTTAGAGGAAAAAACAATTTAATTCACGCAAGAACAATGGAATTTGCAATTCCTCTGGCCTCTTCCATTTTTAAAGTAGAAAAAAATACTAAGTTTCAAAGTACCAATTCAAAAAATGAAACAAGCCTCGAGTGGAAAAATAAATACGCATATATAGGAATAGACAGCCCGGTAATAGCATATCGAGACCCTCTCGACGGAATTAACGAAGAAGGTTTGTCTATTTCGGCTTTATGGTTAAACAACACAAAATTTTTAGCAAAAGCAGAAGATGAAAACGCCATTGCGTCTACCCATCTTATAAGCTACCTTCTCGGAACTTGTAAAAATATCCCCGAATTAAAAAATACTATACAAAAACTCAAAATATGGGGTGAGCCTCTCAAAAGATTAGGGCAAATTCCCACAGTCCATTTAGCTTGTGCCGATGCTGATGGAAATTATATTGTTGTTGAATTTATCAACGGCAAGACCAAGGTTTATGATAACCCTTATAAAGCCTTAACAAATGACCCTGAGTTTCTCACAATGAAACAGATTTGTGCAACTGGCAAAGGCGTAAACAGCGGAAGCAGAAGACTTATCAGAGCAGCCAAATTCGCTAAAAAACAAAACTATAACAACAAGATAGAAGCACAAAAAGCAACAGAAAAATATTTTAATTCTATACATATTCCTTTTCAGTTCAAAAAAACTTATACCCAATGGTACGTTATAAAAGATTTACAAGATAAGAAATTGTTTTTTTATAGCGATGGAAAGCTAAATAATGTATATAGTTTCAAACAATAATCGTTTCTCAATTTATCAAATAAAAGGCTTTACGGTAAAATGCCACATAAATCTTTAATACAAAACTCCGGTTCTGCTCGTGAATGTGCCGTTAAAGTCTTAACCAAGGTCATTTTAAAAAAAGAAGAGTTGCAAGCAACTTTAGACAACACAATCAAGATCTATAAATCAAAAACAGAACTCAACTTTTCCGAACAAGATACTGCCCTTACTACTGAGTTAAGTTACGGTTGTTTACGCAAATATCAATATATAAGCGAACTTTTAAAAAAATTCTTGCAAAAACCCAATAAACTGCCTGATACGTTTAAAATACGCCTCACAATCGCTGTTTATGAGTTATTGTTTTTAAAAGGAACGCCTGACTACGCTAGTTTATATCTACATGTACAAGGTATAAAAGCGGAACACGGTCAAAAATTAGCCAATGTTGCCAACGCTGTTTTACGAGAAATTCAAAGGCTTGGCGAAAAAGTTTTAAACATAGATTATTTTAAAACCCAAGAACCTCAACTCGACCAACTCTCTATATATTCGGCGTTTTACTCAATGCCCCTTTGGATAGTTAAGTTGTGGTTTAGTGCCTATGGCGAAGAACAGGCGTTATTGTTGCTTAAAGGGTCTTCTACAAAAGCACCTCTCGGTTTAAGAGTAAATCTAAATCACAAAGACGCTCAAAGTTTAATCAACGAAATAAAAGATCACGCAAACTATAAAATTCATAATGCCGGTTTTGGCTTTCAAACCCTCCCAAGCGAGTTAAAAGCAAAACTTAATCTTTTACAAAAAGAAGGGCAAATTTCCCGCCAATCAGCCGCCTCGCAAGAAATTTTATGGGAATTTAATACAGTCTGGGAAGCCTGTAAAAAACAACAAAATAAAAACAAGGTGTTGTGGGACGCTTGTGCCGGACACGGAGGAAAATGTACGGCTCTAGCGGAACAAAACGTACCTGTCTCTCTTGCCAGCGATCTATCCTTTTCTCGCTTAAAAGGTTTAAAAAAAGAGCTGTTGCGTTTAAATTTATCTATCCCAATCGCAAGACTCTCGGTTCCTTATGCCGCTTTAAAACAAAAGTTTGATGCAATTCTATTAGACGCACCCTGTTCAGGGTTGGGAACGCTATCAAGACACCCGGATATAGCTCTTAATCGTAAGCCGGAAGACCTCACAAGACTTATTCAAACTCAAGCTAAAATGTTATCTCACTGTATAGCTCAGCTTGAAAACAGCGGACATCTAATATACATTACCTGTACCCTTAATCCCGCCGAAAATGAAGAACAAATAGAAAAAGTGTTGCAAGAAAACCCTGAGTTAAAGTTAATTAAAACATGGCACACCCCTTATGATTCGCCTTTTAACGAATTTTTTTGGGCGGCACATTTACAAAAATCTTAAGGCTCTAAAGCTTTAACTGTTTTTAATATCCTTAGCTTGGCTCTGTTTTGTATCATCTTTCCTTGAAGTAAGGAGATTAAGATGAAATATGAAACAGAAAAACTTTTAATTCAAAGTAATTACGCTAAATTTATCACGTTTCAAGAAAGAGAAAGCTTTTATTTAAAACAGTTTGAAACATTAAAAAAACTTGAGCTTCCAGAACGTTTGGCTTTTTTGGCAACGATTGGAAAAAACGATTTATATTTTCTTTTGACCCAGCTCTTAAAACGCCATGATTTACGACATCAATGGCTTTATGAACGCTGTAACGAGGTGATGAACTCACCTAACGGCTACCTTGATTTATGGGCAAGAGAACATTATAAATCAACAATTATTACCTTTGGTTTAACCATACAAAGCGTATTAAACGACCCTGAATTGACGGTTGGAATTTTTTCGCATACTCGCACCATGGCAAAGAATTTTCTTTCTCAAATCAAAAGAGAATTTGAACAAAACATATTACTTAAATTATGTTATCCTAATGTATTATGGAAAAATCCACAAAAAGAAGCCCCTTTGTGGTCTTTAGAAAAAGGTTTAATTCTCAAGCGAAAAAACAACCCCAAAGAAGCAAGTTTAGAAGGCTGGGGGCTAGTAGACGGACAACCGATCGGCAAACACTTTTCCCTACTTATCTATGATGATGTCGTAACAAAAGACAGCGTTAATACAGCCGAACAAAGTTTAAAAACAACCGAAGCTTGGGCATTATCTTTAAACCTTGGGGCAAAAGGCGGAAAACGTCGATATATAGGAACACGTTATCATCTTAATGATACTTATCAAGAAATCATCAATCGTAAGGCGGCAAAATTACGAATTTATCCTGCTACACATAACGGAGAAACAACCGGAACGCCCGTTTTATTAACTCCAGATATATTAGCGGAGAAACGTAGAGAAATGGGGGCATATATCTTTGGTTGTCAAATGTTGCAAAACCCTCTGGCAGACGAAGCTCAAAGTTTTAAAGAAACTTGGTTACGTTTTTGGTCGCCCGAGTTTAGTGAAAAAACAAGCACTATCTACAACTGGCAAGACTTTAATCGTTATATTCTTGTTGACCCCGCCGGAGAAAAAAAGAAAAACAGCGACTATACAGTTATGCTTGTTGTCGGTTTAGGAGCTGATCAAAACTGGTATATTATCGATGCAATCAGAGATCGCTTAAACCTAAAATCCCGTGCAACAGCCCTATTTAACTTACATAAAAAATATCTTCCCGAACTTGTAGGTTATGAAAAATATGGTATGCAGGCAGATATAGAATTTATCGAATCGGAACAAGAACATTATAATTATCGTTTTCCTATTATCAGTTTAGGCGGTTCGATCGCAAAAAACAGCCGCATTAAAGCCCTTGCCCCTTATTTTGAACAAGGACGCATTTATCTTCCAAAGCGTTGCCCTTTTCGTGGTTATGATGGAAAATGGCATGATTTTACTGAAGAGTTTATCAAAGAAGAATTTCTAAACTTTCCCGTCTCAACTCACGATGATATGTTGGATTGCCTCGCTCGAATTTTAGACCAGAAACTTGGCGCATATTTTCCAACAAACACAGAGGTAGAGCATAAAAACAAAAATGAGTTTTCAGAAAACGCCGAAACAGAATATAATATGTTGTCCTAACATTTTAACATAAAAACAAATATAGCAAATCATGTTGCAAAATCATAATGATTTTCATCTAGTTAATATTAATGGTATATGGCTAAAAAATTTTTGATATACCTTTGATTGACAAATTCATATTCAAAGCATATTAAAAGAGAATAAGAAAATCCCTAAATATTAATATCTGGCTTTTGTCAATATGATTGTGATTTTCGGGAAAACATAAAAAGAGGATAATCATGACTTTAAAACAGCAACTTATAATAAAACTTACTCCTGTTATTTTATTACTGCTTCTATTTATTACTATATACACTCAATATACTGCTCGCAACCAAGCGGTTCAAAACGCCTATTTAAGAGCAAATTCAATTGCAGCAGAAGAGTCAACTCATATTCAGCAAATTGTGAGTGAAGCTCTTGGGCGAACTGAAGACATGGCGGCAATGAATCGTCTTGAATATAACTCAGGCAAAGTTTCTCGAGAACAAATAATGAATATTGTGCATGCAAGTTTTGAAGCTGCTCCTAAATTAGCCGGAATGAGTGCTTGTTGGCTTGATATTGACGGAAAAAATGCAGAATTAATAAATACCAAACATGGTAATAATAAAGGAATGCTTGGGGCTTATTGGTCTCGAAACAATCAAGGTCAACTAACTTATGCCCAGTTGGATAATTTTCAGAATGAACCTTATTTCACTTTACCTATCAAAGCAGGAAGAAGTATTCTAACAGATCCATATGTAGATAATACAAGCGGACATCCGATAATGATGGTAACAATTTCAAGCCCAATTTCAATTAATGGAAACCCTATTGCTGTGGCAACGGCTGATATATCGCTTGAAAATTTATCTACGCTTATAAAAAACATTACACCGTATCAAACAGGATATGCCTTTGTGGTCTCTGAAAAAGGAACTATTCTCGCACACCCAAATCCTGAACTTATTGGCAAAGACGCAACACTATTACCATCTGTAGATAAGCAAAATATATTAAAAGATCTACAAAGCAAAGAACATTTTGAATATGATCTGGTGCTTGACGGCTCGAAAGAAAAAGTTATCACCTCATTAAATTCGTTTACACTTATTGAAGGTGAACGTCCGTGGTTTTTTGGTGTTGTATTACCTCGAGAAAAAGTTTTGGCAGAAGCCACAGAACAACTTTATTTAACTCTGGGAATTTGTGTAATAGGCATTTTAATATCTCTTGGACTTTTATTTGTTGTAGCAAACAGCATAACAAAACCTTTACAAAAACTTGTTAATACCGCTAACGAAATCGCTAAAGGAAATTATTCCAACAAAGGAGACTCTACTGCTTCTTGTCGCGAGATTAATGAACTAAATACAGCACTTGACAGCATGTTAGAGAATCTTCTTCATACCTTAAAAGATGCAGAAAACAGTAAAAATATCGCAGAAACTGAAATGACTAATGCGAAACAAGCAACGGAACACGCAGAACAAGCCCGTATGAATGCAGAAGAAGGGCAAAAAAAGATATTCTTGGCAGCAGAACATATTGAAAATGTAAGCACCAGACTTTCAACAGCCGCCGAACAGCTTTCTGCTCAAGTAGAAACTGTTAAGCAAAGTGTAGCAGATCAACGCTTACAACTGGCCGATTCGGCTTCTGCAATGGCAGAAATGAACAGTACTGTTGTAGATGTAGCCCACAATGCAAGCAATGCCGCCAACAGCTCAAGCACTGCAAAAACAAACGCTTTGCAAGGCTCAGAAATTGTGCATACATCTATAAACTCCATGCAAATTGTACAAAAAAATACTGAAGAGCTTTATAAAGAGATGTCGACTCTTGGAAAACAAGCAGAGTCTATTGGTACTATCATTACCGTTATTGATGATATCGCAGATCAAACAAACCTCTTGGCTCTTAATGCTGCAATTGAAGCAGCAAGAGCAGGAGAAGCCGGACGAGGATTTGCTGTCGTTGCTGATGAAGTAAGAAAACTGGCCGAAAAAACAATTTCTGCAACAAGCGAAGTAGGAAACGCAATCTCGACAATTCAACAACTCACTGAAAGAAGTATCCGTGCGATGGAAACAACAACAAACAACCTCAGTAAAGCCACAGAACAAGTGCGTACATCTGGAGATTCGCTTTCAAACATTGTTAATGCAACTGAACAAACAGCTGTTCAGATAAGCAGTATTGCGACAGCCGTTGAGGAACAGTCTGCTACTAGCCAACATATTGGTAGCTCTCTTGATCATATCAGTAAACAATCGGAACATATGGTTCAAACCATGAATGAATCATCACAAGCAGTTATAGATCTTGCACACCAAGCTCAAGAATTGGAAAGCCTAGTCGCAAACCTTAGAAAGAGTAATGCATAGTTTTTAACTAAAAAACACTATACAATAATGCCAATATATGTTTATTTCTCATGTATTGGCATTATTTTTTAGACCTAATGAATAAAGGAACGTACCATGTTAAAAAAGATAATCTTATCAATCTGTTTTGTCTTGTTTCTTTCAACAAACAGCTTTGCGGCAACAATAGAAAATATTAGCTATATTAACTTGTTGTCATCATGGACACCATGGACCGTGAATATAAATTCAAAACAAGAAGTAACTTGGGACAACGGGTCTTCCGGGCGTACTTTTACTGAATCCACAGAGAAAAAAGCAACTAAAATCTCCGACGAAGATTATAAAACCTTAATTGGTTTAATAGAAAAAATGGGGTATGATAAAAAAATACCATTGGGTACTTTTGCCATAGAGCCGAAAATTATTTTAGAACTTACCTTTTCTGATGGAAAAAAAATTATCAACCTCGGACCGGGTTCTATGGAATCAGATAGCCCAATATTTAAAGATTTCGCCAAACTCGAAACAATTATCTACAAACTCAATAAAGAGATGGGTGTCGACGGTTTAAACTCCTTAATGTTTTATAACAAAAACAATTAATAAGTTTTTTTGTCTGACTAAGATCGTGGCTTATTCTTTATCTCTTCTAACAGTTCGAGAATCAGCTCATCAACAATTTGTTTAATAATATTAATATGTTCAGGCTTAAAAGTATTAAGATGAATTCCGCAAGCAACACAGACTGTGATATTTAAAGCTTTTGAAATATACTCTGCCAACGATTTTGCGAGTTCATCTTCTTTGTGTCCAAGCACTGTAAGCACGGAACAGGTTGAACTAGATTCACCGACTTGACTGCGACTCGGATAAGCTTGAGCCAAAGCCACAGCTCCAATATGCGGTTTGTCTCCGCCAAAAAGGCTAATGTTTAAATCGTCGCCTAAAAAATGAGCAACGAGCCTAAGAGTAATCTTATCTTTTGTTAAACTTAAATCAATCATAAGACATTAGTTGTTGTTAAAGAGTTAGCTAAATTAAAAACACAAAAAAATAAAACCGTTACATAACTAATATGCAACGGTTTTATCATATCTTTAATTAAAAAAATATAATTATTTTGCAAACCCAACCGCACGACGTTCACGAATAACAGTAACTCGAATTTGTCCGGGATAGGTAAGATTTTTTTCTATTTTATCAGAAATATCCTTACATAATAAATAAGTAGAATCATCATCAACATCATCTGAGTTAACCATAACTCTAACTTCTCTACCCGCTTGAATAGCGTAAGCTTTAGATACACCCTCGAAAGAAACAGCTATATTTTCAAGGTCTTCCAAACGTTTTACATAGTTTTCAAGCAATTCTTTTCTTGCCCCCGGTCTAGCTCCTGATAAACAGTCTGCCGCTTGAGTAAGAACAGACAAGGTTGACTTTAAAGGCACATCTTCATGGTGGGCAGCAATCGCATGAATAATTTCTTTGCTTTCGCCGTATTTTTTAGCAATATCAGCACCAATCAAAGCATGCGGTCCCTCTATTTCATGATCGACAGCTTTACCAATATCATGTAACAACCCGGCTCTCTTAGCTTTTTTAATATCTAAGCCAAGCTCAGCCGCCATCATTCCACATAAAGACGCAACCTCAAGAGAGTGTTGCAAAACATTTTGAGAAAAACTGGTTCGATAGCGTAACTGTCCTAAAAGTCTGACTATATCAGGGTGAATTCCGTGTACGCCAACGTCAAAAGTTGCCTGTTCGCCGACTTCTCTAATTTGAACATCAAGTTCTTGTTCTACTTTTTTTACAATATCTTCGATTCTTGCCGGGTGAATACGCCCATCTTGAATAAGACGCTCTAGCGCCATTTTAGCAACCTGTCTGCGTAAAGGGCTATAAGCCGATAAAATAACGGTTTCCGGTGTATCATCAATAATAAGGTCAACGCCGGTCGCAGCCTCTAACGCTCTTATATTACGCCCTTCTCGACCAATAATACGCCCTTTCATTTCTTCACTAGGAAGAGTAACCGCCGTAACCGTTTGTTCACCAACATAATCACCGGCATAACGCTGGATAGCATTAGCGATAATATCTTTTGCCTTACGGTCGGCGATTTCTTTCGCCTCTGTTTCAATAAGGCGCATCATGCGTGCGGCATCATGACGAGTTTTACCTTCAACGTCTTGTAAAATCAAGCTTCTGGCCTCTTCTTGGGTTAAGCCGGAAACTTCTTGCAAGCGTTTTTCTTGTTCATTAATTTTCAAATTTAATGTTTCTTCAAGTTCTGTAATTTTACGCTCTTTACGCGTCAGATCTTTTTCAACACCTAAGACTTCTTGTTCTTTTTGAGTGATTTTTTCAAATTTTTCTTCAAGTTTTTCACTCTGATCTTGAAGTTTTTTGTCTTTTGTTTTCAGTTCTCTTTCTAGTTCTTTTAATTCTTGTTGTACCAAGCGTTTATGTTCAATAGCCTCATCTTTACCTTGTATCAATATCTCTTTTTTTTGAGCCAGTGCTTCTTTTCTGGCCTCTTCGATAATACGCTTAGATAATTCTTGAGCATCATTAAGACGTTTAACCCCTACTGTTTTATGAATGATATAACCTATCACCAATCCGACAATAAGAACGCCAATAATAATGGTTGCTTCTAAAGCCCCCATATTCAACTCCCCTCTATATTTCAAAACTTGGTTAAATCTTAGAAAAAATCTAAGACAGTTACTAATATTCAGGCAATATAAACCACTATTTTAAAAGTTTATACTGAGCAGAGCCAACCTGAATTGCAATTGATTGGTTATTATTTGAAGGAGTTGCAACAAGCTGTTACAGAACAAGTCTAAACTAACCTAACCAGCTGTTTATTTTAAATAAAATTGTTATCACAAGATTATCAATATAATTTATATAATTACAGCAATAAAAAGACGTAAAACTATATAAACACCCCAAGTAGCCGTGTGTGAGACACATCACCAAGACCTAGGTTAACTAGGTGGATTCTATTAAGTTTGTTTCAGGCTTCCCAATAAAATTTGGGCATGCACACCACATTCCGGCAAGAATCCTTTATTATGCTTGTGAGGTCTGCGACATGAAACACATCACGTGAGACTCAGGGAATTAAACTCTAAAAGTTTTATATTAAAGTATCTAACATTTTATTTATATATAAATCATAAACAGAATATAGTTATAAAAACTAGATTAATCACCTAGCCCTGTTAAACTGGTTAAAAAAGATTTTAAGCGTTCTTCCGTTGCAAGAAGTTTTTCTTGAACTTCTAACATATCATCAGCTAAAGCCAAAGATAAGAAGATCAAAATTCTTTCATTACTCAGTTGAGCACCTTGTTCTTTAAGTTGCTTAAATCTGTCTTCAATAAGAGAACACGCTTTTTCTACTCTTTCAGGTTCAGCTTTGGCTTTAAAAGAAACCTGATGCCCCAAAACAGTAAGATTATAAGAGTGCATGTTCACGATTTAAGACTCATCAAGCTGAGACTTTAAACGCTCAACAAGAGCATCTATTCGCCCCCCAACAGCTTCTTTACATTGTAATTCTTTATCAAGAGCTTCTTTTAATTTACGATTTTCTTCAGCCAAAACTCGATTTTCTTCAGCAAAAGCACTAAGCCCTTGTTCTGTTTCAAGTTGAAGTCTATTGTTTTCGCTACTTAAAAATGTAACTTTATCTAACAAAGAATTTATACGTTTTTCCAACAAATCTAATGTTTCCATAATTAATGCGTATAACTCAAATCATCTTGAAAAGCAAGAGGGTTAACAAATAAAAAAATATCATAGCCGTTTATTAAACAACTTTTTGTTTTGATATTTTGTGAATTTAGTATAAATTATAAGTATCAACCATAAAATAAAGGTGGGCTTATGTCTCAAACTATTCTTAATTTTAAAGATATAACCAAGCCCGTTACAAGCGTAGAGGAAATGTCTCTTTGGGACAACAAAGCCTCGGAAGAATACGGATTACATACTAATATTCTTATGGAAAACGCCGGAAGAGCCGCATTTTACAGCTTAAAATCGCATATCAACTTAGACGACAACGGTTCTGTTCTTGTTATTTGTGGATCAGGAAACAACGGCGGAGACGGAGCTGTTTTAAGTCGCTGTTTACATGACTTTGGTTGCAATGTAACTTTAGCTCATCTAAAACCACTTAGTCGCTATACTGGTGCGGCAAAGCTACATATTGACCTTGCAAAAAAATGCGGTGTAAATTTTTTATACTTACGCCGTGGGCTTCATTCGATTCCAAATAATTTACAAACACCTGACATCATTGTTGATGCTATTCTCGGAACAGGCGTTAAAGGACAGCTTAACACAGATTTCCTAGACCTGATTAACTGGATCAATAGCAAGAGAAAACACAGCTATATTTTTTCTATTGATATTCCAAGCGGATTAAACGCAATGACCGCCGAGCCTTTACCCGTAGCAATCGAAGCTCATCTTACAGTCAGCTTTGAAGCTGCAAAACCGGCTTTACTCTTACCTCAAGCAAAAACTTATGTGGGTTGTTTGGATATTCAACAAATTGGTATTCCAAGCAAACTCAAAGACACTTACCCCGCTTCATACGCTTGTTTTAATATAAGTTCAAAACTAAAAGAAATATTACGTCCAAACGAAAACCTTCATAAAGGCAGTGCAGGCTCGGTTATTGTTGTTGGTGGATCAAAAGGTTTAACGGGAGCTCCTTTTCTAAGTGCCTTAGCAGCAATCAGAACAGGTTCAGGTTTAGTCAGTATAGCAGCCCCTTCCGAATTATGCCCTCAAATTAAAAGCGGAAACGCCAATATAATGACTATTCCGCTTTATAAACAAAATATCAACTCGGAAACAATTCAAGAAAATCTTAACGAAGATTGGCACCCGACTTTAATTAAAGACCTTTGGTTAAGACTTAAAACTAAAAAATACAATAACCTATCGCTTGTTCTTGGACCGGGAATGGGACGTAGCCCGGAGGCAGCACAATTTCTTTCTCTCTTTTTTAAACTTCCAATCTCAATAGAAGAAAGAATGCCCTTGATAGTTGATGCTGATGCCCTTTTCCATCTTGCAAACGGAGTCTTTGAATGGACTCAACTTTCGGAAAAAGATATTTTAACCCCACACCCCGGTGAAGCCGCCAGACTATTAAAATGTCAAATTGAAGATATAGAAAACAACAGGTTTGAGGCAATAAAAGAATTATCTAAAAAAACTCTTGCTACTGTTATTCTAAAAGGTGCAGGCACTTTAATCTCCAAACAAAACAACAATAAGTATCCTATTATTATTTCTCACTTTGCCGAACCAAATCTTTCTGTTGGCGGTTCCGGCGATGTCTTAAGCGGTATTTGCGGAAGCTTAGCGGCAAAAGGCTTTGGGTCTTTTGAAAGTACCGCCTTGGGAGTTTATATCCACGGACTATGCGGTGAATATCTAAAACAAAAATTTCCCCTAAGAGGTAACCTTGCATCAGAAATAGCAGAAAGCATTCCCTTCGTTTTAGCGAATCTTGAAAAAAACATTGTTTAGTTATGTAACTCATATTAAACTTGACTCAAAAGTATAGCACAGTTATAAATCTTTGCTTGTGGGCAGTTAGCTCAGTTGGATAGAGCGTTGACCTCCGGAGTCAAAGGCCGTGGGTTCGATTCCCGCATTGCCCACCATGATTAAAGAAATTAGAGCAATATTTGATAGTTGAACTTAGTAATGTTAGATAAACTTTTTTGTTGGCTTTTTTGTTATACTTGCTAAAACAGAAAACATATATCATCGACAATAAAAAAATATAACAAACTAACATTGGAGTTATCAATGTTACAGTTTAAACTTATCCTTAGCTGTATTTGCCTTGTTTCCCTGATTTTGGGTTGCACGGCATGTTCAAACTCAAATAATAAAGCAAATCAATCACTTGCCAAGCCAACAACTCAAAATGTAGACTGGATTCCGTGGCTTGGTAAAAACGGAAAATACGGATACGCCGACAGACAAGGCAATATTCATATAAAGCCACGCTTTGTTCTGGCCGAACCCTTTGAGTTTGGCAGGGCTGCTGTAGCTACAAATGCTGTAAAAGGCTGGGGTTTTATTGACTCTGAGGGAAACTGGTTGATTAAACCTCAATTTACTTCTTTGAGTAACGGAAAAATCGCAAACGGAAATATTGATATAGACCCAAAAACACTTACCTTATCCGAAGGTATGTTTGGCATCAAATTTAAAGTTAGCGAAGGGGTAAAAGAAAGCTATTATATAAATAGCGTAAATCAAATATATTCAAGCTTTTACGAAGCTTTGCAAAGTGAAATTCCAAGTGTAGTGAAACAACGAGCTATGGAAATGAAAACCCAAATAGTGGGAACAGACTACCAACGTAACTTTTTCTTTTATCTCATACCAAACACTGAATACAGTGAAAAAGATAAAGAACTCAGCTTAATCTACAGAAATACATTAGCCGGTATAATGGACAAAAACGGACAAATTTTAACTAAGCCAACATATGATTTAGCTTATTTACCTAACACAACTTCCGACCCAACTACAAATTTTAATCCTTATACCCCACAATTAATCAAACAAGGTGAGCTTTTCGGCTATCAAAACTTTGACGGAACTATACTTGTTAAACCTCGTTTTATAGATGCCAACCCTTTTCAAAACGATTATGCACAAGTCAAAGAAGGTAAATTTTGGGGCTTACTGGATAAAAACGCCAATTTTATAGCCCCACCAATGTTTGACAGAATACTGAAAGTATTGCCTGCTAACTTGATGATTGTCGAATATAAAGGCAAAAGAATGCTCTGGGATATAGAAAACAAGCGTGATTGGTCAATCAACTTCCCTTACCCCGCACCCGGCTCTCAACCACTGAAAATACCTGACAATTTCTTTGATGACGTTTCAGTGCTAAGTTTAGATAATAGCCCAAATACACAAAACAATATTGAGCAAAACAATATATTGATTCTCGTAAAAAAACAAGGACGCATTGATATTTTCGATAAAAACGGCGACCTATTAGGAACGTATAAAGACTATCAATATGATAATATTTCAAAGCTCTGGGTAAAAAATAGCGAAAATAAATGGGGAATAATAGATATAAAAAACAAGAAATCTACCGAGTTTAAATATGACTATGATTCCCTTTACGACTCTTCACAAAAAGGTTTTGTAATCGCTCAAAAAGGTACGCAACGCTTTTATATAGACTCTAATGAAAGAGAATACAGAGAAAAATAATTAAACTTTGTTTTATCTAAAAAATAATAAAAGCTTTTTCAATAAAACAATATAGTTAATTATGTTTGTAAACTTTATGCGTCTAATCTAAAAGTATAACGATAACGATCGGAACGATACCAGTTAACGGAAAATTCCAAAACCTGATTATTGCTGTATAAAAGGCGATCCATACGCATTAAAGGTGTTTTTTTAGGAACTTCCAAAATTTCTGATAACTCGGGACTCGCAGCCTCTGCACTAATAAATTGTTCTGCAAAATCTTTTTTAATCCCCAACATATCTAAAATATCATACATGCCGTGAGTTGTTAAATCATATTTTTCTATTTGCCTGCCAAGGTCTTCTCGCCAAAAACTTAAAACTCTGGCAACAGGCATATTATTCATACATTGTCTTTTATCAATCAAAAACAAATTCGGTTGCTTAAAGCTTGAAAGAATTGGGAAACGAGAAAGTAAGTGGCTATCTAAATTTTTCACTCCGGAAGACAAAATTTTTGCAGTTGGTACTTTTCCTTTTGCTCTAATTTCATCAAAAAAGCCCGATAACTTACCTACTTTTTCAGTAATATTGGAAAGCTGAACAAAAGTTCCTTTACCTGCCCGTCTATATAAAAAACCTTCGCTTACAAGTTGTGCCAAGGCCTGTCTTATTGTTGTTATCGAAACATTAAATTGAGTTGCCCAATATTTATCTGTGGGGAATAAATCGCCCTCTTTCCATTCTTCGTTTTTTAAACGAGTACGCAACTCTTCTGTAATTTGATAATATAAAGGCAGGGAATGTTTTGGCTGGAACATCGGCAACTCCTAATTATATCATAATAATAAAAATATAATCGCTGTTAATTTTACAATATTTATATATTATATAATTAATTTTGTCTATCATATTAACATATATTATTTATAAATAAAATCAAAGTGTTATAACGCTTAAAACATTAATACAACACAAAAACAAAGCCAACTAACGCCAACGTTTTAAAAAGGCTTCTGCTCCTTCCGGGGTCATATAGCGTTCCAACATTTGTTGTGGGGAATTTACAATATCCATGAGTAAAAAAGCGTCTAACGTATTAAAGCTTGTGTCTATATGAAACGCCCCTATTTTTCCCCCAAGTTTAAGGTAATGTTTAAACAAAACGGGAATTCCCTTTCCACCCTCAATATCTTTCACCAACGCCACTAAACCGTTATAATTTAATGTATCGGGCAAAGGAATATCTTTTGCGGAACTCAGTAATTTATCAGGAATTGTCCTTCCGCGCACCATACTTGAAAGTTCAGTACTGCCACATTGAGTTTGTAAATACTCTACAACAGTACCTAAGGAAGCCGGAGTATAATCAAGACTTAAACTCACAGGTCCGAATAAACAGTGAATATCATCATGCCTCAATAAAAAACGCCCTATTCCTTTCCACAGCATCATCAAGGGGTAATACTCACGTTGATAATTTGGGTGAACCACAGCACGCCCAAGCTCTAATGAGTTTTCATAACGCCTAAAAAACTCAGGACTCATACGAAAAAGCGTGCTGGTATAAAGCCCGGCTTCTCCGCTTTCTGCTAAAATTTCTTGGACCTTGCCAAGACGATACGCCCCGACTAAACAAGCATCTTTTTTATGCCACAAAAGCAGATGATAATATTTATGATCATAAATATCGAGGTCTCTTGACTTACCCGAACCTTCTCCGACCATGCGAAAAGTTGCTTCCCTTAAAGCCCCAAGCTCTTCCAATAAAATAGGCGACTCGCCACCTCTTATCGAATAGACGGCATAATCACCCTCTTCTACCAAAAGGCTTTTGGGCGGAAGTTTGGCTATAGCTTCTATAATAAGTTTAGGATCATGAGCTTCAGCAACAGGTTCCATTGGTCTGTTATCAACTATTTTGGTTTTAGACAGTTGTTTGTTGTTTTTTTCTGCCAAAGCGTAACAACGCATACGCAAATATGCAGTAATAGACTCAGGGTTTTTTAAAAGATTTAAAGCACTAGGATCAACAACCCGCCCACTACTCAACCTTAAAGTTTTGCCTCGACAATTATAAAACTCTCGAGGTAACATCACGGTTCGCAATAAAGGATGAAGGCAACCAAAGACATTAAATAGCAAACTATTATTACCATGAAAAAACAAGGGTAAAACTTGTGCATTATAGCGCTTTGCCAAACGAGCCGCCGCCATTTGCCAATCAGGGTCAACAACTCCCTTTCCTCTTCGCCAATAAGACACTGTACCGGACGGAAAAAGACCAACAGCCCCGCCTTGTTGTAAATAGCTTCCCGCAGCTCTCAGTGAAGAACTATTCACTGACAAAGCTGAAGAACTTGCCGAAAGAATATCCAAAGGAAAGCAAGCACTGCGTAAATCAGGAAATATCCCCAAAGCTGAATTTACCAACAACTTTAAATCAGGTCGATGTGGCAATAAAGCAAGTAGTAATGCCAATCCGTCAATACCGCCAAATGGGTGGTTACTGACTATCACTAAAGGACCTTCTTTAGGAATAGATTCAGCGAAATTTTCATCACACTTAAGTGATACATTCATAACTTTTAAACTGTTTTCAGCAAAATCCAACGCCGAAGAACAAGGAGGAATTGTATAAAACAATTCCATCAATCTGTTTATATATAAGGTTTTCTTTAAAAGACTAACAAAAACTGACGGAATAGACGATAAAGATGATGGCAAAAAAGAGGTGTCTAATACTCTTGTTTCGGGTAAAGGGGCATTCCACCGGTCTAACAGGTTAATATGAGGCTTTGATTGATCATCTATCTTAGCAGAATGTTCTTTCATATATACTCCGAATTCAACTATATAGTCTACTGTTATCTAATATAAAGGTATTATTAGATATAAGCAACCAAAAAGATGCTTAAACTACGGATGGAGAAAAAATATCCACACAAGAAAAAATATCCACACAAGAAAAAACCACCGAAACAACTCTGTTAATAAGTGTAACTTAAAACCTTTGGGGGCTAATAAATACATTAATAATTCAGGTTTTTTATTAACAAGACTCTCAAAGAAAAAATGTGCAATAGAAATTCCAACCCAAAACAAGAAGACAAAAAAATTAAAGTCTTCACCTTTAACAGCATATACCCCAAAAACTATTCCCAAACCCAAATAAAATAAAACACTTAACATTAAAGTGATACTAATCAAAGCGATAGGCTTGAATTTAAAAAATTTTACACCTAAAAAACATATTCCCAGGTTGACAAAAAAAGAAATCACCACCAAAAACGTTACAAAAAGTGAATAAATGACTATAAAATATATATTTTCCAAGTTCAACAATACCTCTTTCAATAAATCATATTAAAAAAACAGCATTAAAAAAGTGCTATAAAACCAGTTATGACAATGAAAAACAAGTATATTTTCGATCAAAAATTTCAGAAGCAAAATTACACCAAATAATAAAACTTTTTTTGTATTAATTTAACACAAATTCAAACTGAAAAAATTTGAACTTAGGCTTAATAATAAACAAGAAGCCATCTATAAATTAATTTTTAAAAACATCAAAAATAAACCTCGATTCTAGTCATTGCGCCAGAAAAAATACTATGCCGTACTTTTATCAAAAATTACTTTAGTTTTATATTAATAGAACATAATATTAGGAACAGCTCTGACCACAACGAGCCATAATATTCTTTAAAAGAGCAACAAACTCAGGATCAAAAATAGCATATTTACCTTTTTCATCTACTTGTTTATCTAAAAGATATTTACATTTTGTCAAAGCCTTACGAACGCGTAAATATTCTTCTCGTTCAGCCAAACGCACAGCATTATTACTGTCAATATCAACAACTTCATAACGCAAAGGCACTTTACATGTACGAATGTGTTGACTATAAAGATAGTGATTGATTTTAAAAAGCCCTAACCCGCCTTGAGGGTCGATAAACAAGTTTCTGTGTTCTTTTTTTCTATCAACTTCCCAACTTTCATTACTCACTGCTCCAAGATGCTCTGTCAACCCTGTTGCCAAATAAAGATATTGCGGAAAACCGGAACAAACCATACGCAAACCGTAATCTCCATCTTCTGCTCCATATAATCCATAATCTTCGTTCCAAAGTCCTAACACGTCAGATAAGGCTTTTGGAATAAGAATTCCTGCACCGGCACCATTTGTTTCACAAAACCCCAAAATTCCATCAGGGGTATGAATACTTTGTGCATGTTCAAACAATTTTTTATCGTCTTCACATACAGAAGAAAGATCAGAAAGAACTGCTCCATTCAACCAAACAGGAGAAAGAGTAGAAAGTGGTTGTCCATGCGACCAAAGACGAAAAAGTTTAATTAACCATTCAGGATCAAGAATTTGAATATCGTTATCGAGCTTCATGTAAAAAGGAGCCTCAACAAGTTGCCAACCAATATTGGCAGCACAAGAAATTCCCATATTTTCCGGCAATCTGAATAAATGGTCGATAATACCGTCTTTGTAAAACTCAACAAGTCGTTGAGCAAGATCAGGTTCACTTCCATTATCAACAACTGTTATAACAAAAGGAATGCGTTGAGAACAACGACGTAAAGATAGAATCGTTTTTTGTGTAAGATGAAAACGGTTAAACACAGGGATTGTAATATTTACAACAGGCAAAGGCATTAAGTTTTTCCTTATAAGTTAATGCTACAAATTAAAAAAAAAGATAACCTTGAACATCACTATCAAATTAAAATGATTTTATATTTAGCCTTCAAGTGAGAGCTTATAACATTCACGACATCGAGCGATTAATTCTTTATACGAAGCGTCAACATCAATGGGTGTAGATGCTAAGTTGTTCTGATGATAAAGTGGGCTGTTATGTTTATAGCCTCGCCTCAACATTTCGTCTGCAAGCTGGTTGTGTCTTTCTTCTATTAATGGAGCATCAAGGCAATTATTGTCTTGAAAACCCTTCACAGAACGCCCTGTATCTATAGAAGAAGCCAGCATGTGCATTTCCACATGTTCTCCAAGTAGGTGTTTTCTACACATTTTTTTAGGGTTTACGCCCCACATTCTAGTCATAATTTCTATTTTTATTGGGATAAAATAAAAAACTGGTCAAAACTAGAGTAACATAGAAAAATGCTATAACCATAGTTATGACCAATATATAATTTCATCTCAATTATTCTTCTATCTGTTGAATACCGTCTAAAAGCCAATTTTCTCCTTTATCACGCACAAAAGTCCAAAGTTCATGAGCAGTAAAAGATTCTTGGTTCTCATCTTCAAGCATTAAAACAGCAAAATAAACGCCGGCTTCATCTTTATCGTTGTTTTGTTTAAAGCTCACAAGTTCAGCATCAATTTTCAACAGTTCCGTTTTACCCTTTTTCAAGCTTTCTTCTAGCTGTTTACGCACCTGAAGCATCATTTCGGGCGTAAGTAAAAAGCTGATATGAGAAACATCTCTTTGATCCCAACCCTCTTGAATTTTTATATAAGCTGTTTTTGCACCTTCTATAAAATCTTTTACATCAAAACCTTTCGGCAAATCTAAACTTCCACCCCCAAAAGAGTTATCATTCTGATTATCTGCCCGGCTATCTGCCTGAGAAGAATTTGCAAAAGAAGAATTACCCTGAGGTGATGAACTTGGAGTTGTCATTTTATTTTTCAAGGCTTCCCATTCTTCACGAGCTGACCTTGTATGACTACCCGACGAGTTCCCCGCCCCTTGAAAACCAAGATTTTCTTTGGCAGCCATGCGAGAACGCAAAAAACGCAACCCGAAAAAAAGAACCAAACCAATCAGTAAAATATCTAAAAAACCTATACCGCCAAAAGCACCACCAAACAACATACTGCCCAGTAATCCACCCATTAACAAACCACCTAACATACCGCCCATTCCACCAAAGCGACTACCTTGTGGAGGAACGGAGTTTGGATTAGCCTGATTAGGTTTTGTGTTTTGCTGGTTGCTATCACGATATTGTTGATTTGAATCACGATTTGGCGTTGTTGGTTTTGGTGCGGGTTGGCTATAGCTACGACTTCCACCAAAAGATCTTCCACCACCAAAACGCTTGGCTTCGGAATCTTCAAACAACGTTAAAGAAAGACTAATTGTAAACAATAAAATAAAAAGACTTAAAACAATTTTTTTCATAGTTATTTTTTTCATAGTTGCAAAACACCTATTATATATATTTTTAATCTTTATATCAGATATAAGCATTTCAAACAAGTTGATTAATTCAGTGAAAAACATTTATCATTAGAAAAAATAAAAAGATTGCCTTTGATTGGCATTGTAGATAAAATAAACATAATGTTACAATCAATACAAGGTTTTAAGTTATATTACACAAAAATAAAATATAAGGTTTTTTTAATAATATGCACACGATACAAAAGTTTATTGACGGATTTTTGGAATTCCAAGAACAACACTTCAAACACGGTGAATCAAGTTTTACCAACCTAAAATACGGACAAGAACCGCAAACGATGGTCATAGGCTGTTCAGACTCTCGTGTAGACCCGGCTTTATTAATGGGGTGTGAACCCGGCGACATATTTGTTTCAAGAAATGTCGCCAACCTTATCCCTCCTTATGAAGATGATGCCGGGCTTCACGGGGTTAGCGCCGCCTTAGAATTTGCAGTTTGCAATTTAAAAGTTCAAAGCATTATAATTCTCGGGCATTCATTTTGTGGTGGAATAAAAACATTGATGCGTGATGATTTTAATCCAAATGCAAAGGGATTTTTGGCTCCTTGGATTTCTCTCGCCCTACCCGCCAAGCTTGAAGTTTTGCAAAAACTTCCTAACTCTTCATCAAAAACACGCCAAAGAGCAGCAGAACAATATTCTATTATCCTCTCGCTTAAAAACTTAATGTCCTTTCCTTTTATAAAAGATGCTATAGAAAAAGGAACTCTAAGCCTCTTTGGTTGGTACTTTGATATTGAGAACGGAGAGCTGTTTGAATATAACAAAGACGACGGAATATTTAAAAAAATAACAAACAACAAAAAAGAACATGCCGCCAGATTTAGCAAAAACAAAGCTAAGGGTAATGTTGATTTTGGTATTTATGAGTAATAAAAGGCAAAATAAACACCTCAAACAACTGTTTTATTTCAATCATATCATATAGATAAGCATTAGTTAAATATTTTTTAAAAATCTCTAGACTTTTTCTAAAGTTTATTAAATTTATGCCGAACAGTACAATACAGCCAGCTTCATATTGTACTTACAGTATGAATAAATTTTAAAAAAAGGGTAGGGAAACATTATGCAAGGAAGCACTAATACTATTCAGTTTGAAGAAGATATTATACAATTAACAACTGATTTAATTACAACAGAAGAAGAATATCCTTCTTTACTCGCAATCAAAATCGTTAACTCATTAAAAATCTTGGGAAGCAAAGCTCTAGACATGAGAAATATCCCCGGAGAAATGAAAACCGTTACCGAATCAGTTCGTTGGTTGGAAAGACGTAAATATGTCGACATATTTCAAGGAACAAAGGTAACTAAAGGTAAAGCTTTTTCTTATTGGTCATATAAAGTAAACTAAAAAACGTTTGTTATTACTGCCTTTTGCTTAAACAAAATTACAACTTGTATAAAATATCGATTTACGATAAACAATAATTATAACTTTTTGTTATAAATTCAATATTATGCATTTGGTATTTGGCTTAAAGGGATATAGAAAAAAACATATAACAAGTTTAATGTATCAGTTACCTATGCAATTGCTGTAATTTAAACTATCTGTTTTTTTATATGAAATATTACTATATCCCTAAAGCTAAAATTTTATTAATATAACACCTATAAAAAATTAACTTTTTATAGAGTTAGGCTTTTTCAAAAAAACAAAAACGACTCTAGCTTGTTCGGTCAGAGTCGTTTTTTATTTTACTTTTATTAATAAGATGCAAAACTGAAAATAGCTTCAAATTATTTACGCATTTTTATTATCTTAGCAGGCACTCCGGCAACAATAGCAAAATCAGGAACATCTTTAGTTACAATAGAACCGGCACCAACAACAGCCCCCGTCCCTATTTTAACTCCGGGTAAAATCACGGACTTTGCACCAATCCAGACATCATCAGCAATTTCTACCCTGCTTTCTATATGTCCTTGGTCTACTATCGGAATATCATGACGCTGAAAATTATGATTTGCCCCTTGAATAATAGTCATAGGACCTATCGCAACATTTGAACCAATTTTAACGTGTGCATCATTAGCATTAATTGACGAAAAATCACCAAGAAAAACATTGTTTCCAAGGTTTATTTCTCCACGAGAGGCATATAATGAGGAAAATCGGTTAAAACTGACATTATTGCCAAGAATAATATTTTTTAAACCTTGAATGCTAACGGCTGAACCAACTCTTAACTTACTGCCACTTTGTTGCAAAAAAAAACCATATAAAAATCTTCGCCACAACATACCTAAACTCATCGGAAGGCAGTTTCCGATAAATTTTAATCCCTCTTCAAAATGAAGCGTCATACGCTTTTTAATATTCATAAAAACTATTTTAGATATAAAGGCATAAGCTTATCATTTTTCATTGCAAGCTTAACACGCTCTAAATCAGACGGAGTATCAACAGACAGAGAGCTTTCGGTTATCGGAACCATTTTTACTTTTTCGCCATTTTCAAGAATACGCATCATATCAACGCTTTCAATAATTTCTAAAGGTGCTTCCGGTAAGCTGTTAAATTCTAAAAGATAATCCCTGCGAAACGGAATAATACAAACTTGTTTTTGCATTGGTACGATAGTAGTACCTTTTTTGCGAGAAGGAATTGGCTCACGCGAAAAATATAAAGCATTATTCTGTAAGTCGGTTACAACTTTAACTTCATTTGGATCTTCAAACTCTTCAACCGTTTTCATTTCTGCCATTAAGTTAACAACTTTGATCTCAGGATTAGACAACATAGCATCTATCGCCGCATCAATCATTTGAGGGGTTACCATTGGCTCATCGCCCTGCACCATCACCACAATATCTGCTTTTTTGCCTGTTTCTTGTTCAATTTTCAACATAGCTTCGGCAGTACGGTCAGTGCAACGAGTATGAGTATCTTTTGTCATTATTGCCTTAATATTGTTGGCTTCACACCAATCTTTAATAACAGTATCACAAGTCGCAACATAAGTTGCACTCAAGTTTTTACTCATAGCAGTACGCAAGGCAACATGCCCAATCATCGGCATACCATGAATGTCTTTCATGGGTTTATCAGGAAAACGACTTGAACCCATTCTAGCGGGAATAATAGCTATAATATTCATAAAACTCTCTTTTAAGGAAATAAATTAACATTATAATAAAGCGACAAAGTCGCTTAACCCCTTACTTACCCAAATCAAAGAATATTTCAACAAAAATTATTGCAACATGAAAGAGCTTAAAAAGCAAACCAGTTTTTCTTAGAAGATTTTTCTACAACAGCAATAATCCAACCTGTTGATTTGGAAGTAAAAACATTTACATTAAAAAGCTGATTTTCTACTTTATGTTCAAAAAAACCTTCTTTTGTACTCGCAATTTTGTTCAAAAAAGGATTATTTAGGTCTTTTACTGTTTTTCCCGCATTATATGGATTACTAAAATCGGAAATCACAGTTTCAGTTTGGTCTAAAACAATAAGATAGCTTTTATCTCTCGGTAAAATATTGTTTAATTTATCTAATAACCCTGATAAATCAAAGTCAATTCCGACAACACCAACCACCTCGCCTTGTTTATCTTTTATGCGAGCCACCATAGTACCGACAAAAGTATGATCCTGTGAAACATAAGGTTGCATAAAAGATATTTCAGACTCTGAACTGATTGCATCTTTATACCAATCTCTCATCGGTGGATTATATCCCGGAAAAAGAGTATCTCCGGGATACTCAACTAAACTGGAATCTTTATAACCGGCATAAATCAAGTAAATAACAGGGTTACTTTTCTTTAAATGCTGAAAAATATCAAAGACTTTTTGAGCCGCCGGAGTAATATTTTCTCTTGTTATTAAAATATCTTTTGTTATTTTTGAATAATCATTAAACTTGCCCAGCCCTTCTTTTAATTCAGGAAGAGAAGCAACATATTTGAGCGTACTTTGGATATTACTCAGATATATATTTATCATGCCTTCTATGCACTCAATTTGTCCTTGAGGGTCAATAGCGGAAGCCTGATCTTTTATATTGTTTGAGTTTGAAACTTTAACACTTGTTTTTTCGCTAATAATAGACGCCTGATCATTTTCATTCTTAATAGTGGAAACAGGCGTTTTTACGCTGTCTTTGTTAAGCACCGTCCACAATGTAAAAAGAGTAAAAGATAAGGTTAACACTAATAAAAAGATTATAGCATTAAAGGCTCTAAATAATTTTTTACGAATAGGCATGTTTTCCTCTCTAGGGAAAAAATAAAATATTTTTCAACCACATGAAAAATCAAGGTTATTTTTTATTTTTTAAAGAGGCAACCAGTTCTTCCAAGTGTTTTGAATTGCTTTTTAGTTTAGAAACTTGATCTAAGCAAACATTTAAGGCGTGAGAACTTACTTCGACCAACTGGTGGATTTTCGAAGCACTATTGGCAATTTGTTCCGTTGAGGCAGACTGTTCCGCCGAAGCCGTCGCAATAGATTGAATTTGACCGGCGGTCAGAACGATTGCATCTTTAATGCTGACAATGCTGTTTTCAGCGGTATTCGTATATTCAACCGTTTGGTTAATCGCCAAATCAGCACCCTGCATGCTGCTTATGCTGTCTTCCGTACCTTTTTGAATAGCTTTGACCGAACTAGCAACTTCTTGGGTCGCAAGCATGGTTTTTTCTGCTAATTTTCTAACTTCATCGGCAACAACCGCAAATCCACGTCCGGCTTCTCCGGCTCTGGCGGCTTCGATTGCGGCATTTAAAGCCAAAAGGTTGGTTTGGTCAGCAATATCAGAGATAACGCCCATAATTCTTCCAATATCTTGAGCCTGTTTACCTAAAATATCCAAACTGTTTTGAGTCGCTTGGGCGTGGTTTCTAACTGTATCTATCGATTTTACAACAGAACTCATCAACACTATGCCATCGCCAGCTTGTTTTTGGCTATGATCTGCATTTAACGAGGCTTCGCTTGCATTTTGAGCAACGGACATAACCGCTTCGTTCATTTCGCCCATTGAGGTTGCCGTTTCGGTTGTTAAAGTCAACTGTTCATTAAAACCGGATACGGTTTCTTTAATTAACCCATTTATTTCATTAGATGAATGACTAAGTTCGGCAACTACTGATTCTAAAATATTGGCTGCCTGTAATAAGCCTTCTTGTTTCGATTGTTCTGCTTTTAAAGACGCTTGGTGGGCTTCTTCAAGGGCAATTTTGGCTTTTTTGCTTTGCTCTTCGGCTTCCAATGTTTTCGTTTCAGAATTTTTTATCAAGTTGCGTAAATTTACAATCATGGTGCTAAGGCTTTTATAAAGCTGACCGAGTTCGCCTGTGAAGAATTTTGCATCAGGCAGAGCATCAAAATTACCTTGAGCGATTTTTTCAGACGCCTCAACCAACTGCGTAATTGGATGAGCGATTGAACGAGAGATTAAAAATGAGACCACAGAAACAACAAACAAGACCGCCAAGCCAACATATAAGACTGACATACTTGCATCAACAGCCGTAGAAATAATATCGGACACTTCGCGTAAAATAACTATTGTCCAACCTGTTGATTCTGATGGAAAAACATTTATATTAAAAAGTTCACCGTTAATTACGTCATCAAAACTGCCTTGTTTAACGCTGACAATTCGGCTTAAAACAGGGTCTTTAATATCCTTGACATTTTTACCTATATTATCGGGGTGTTTGCGATCTACAATAACATTTTGATTCCCGTCCAAAACAACAACATAACCCGTATTACCTAAAGAAAGCTTGCTTAAGGTCTCAGTTAGCGTAGATAATTTAAAATCAATTCCGGCAACACCGATAACATTGTTATTATTATCTCTAATGCGTGCCATTACGCTACTAACAACCGTTTTATCTGTTGAAACATAAGGTTGGGTAAAAGAAGTTTCTGCGGAAGCACTCATTGCAACTTTATACCAATCTCTGTCAGGTGGGTTAAACCCAGCAGGTAGTGGAGCTCCGGGATATATTACTATGCTACCATCTTTATAACCGGCAAAAAGTAAGTCAAGAGAAGGATTTACTCCTTTAAACAGATGAAATACATCAAAGACCTGTCTTGATTGAGGGTTGATAATATCTCTTGTAACAACAGTTTCTTCTGCTTTTTGCGAGTAATTATCAAACTTTCCAAGCCCCTGACGAACCTCAGGAATGGAAGCCATATATTTAACCGTACTTCTAGCACTATCCATATGTATATTGATAATCTCGTCTATGCGTTCGACTTGTCGTTGAGATTCTGCGACAAAAGAAGATAAGGCGTAATCTTTAAACTGTTTAAACACTATCCCGGCGATAATGAAAACAGTTAAAACTGTTGTGGTAATAAAAGCTAAAAGTAGTTTTTTACGAATAGTCATGGCTTCCTCTTTTATGTAAAAATATGGAAATATTAAGTAAGTAAATAGAATACGATTACATCAATTAAACGTAATATACCTTATTTTATAAATTTTACAACAAAAAAAAGACCGAATAAATCGGTCTTTTTTTAAACTTTTATAATTAACAGATTATAACCAATCAAACATTTCTTTCCATGAACCTTCTCGTTTCTCTTGCTTTTGAGAAGAACGCTTTTCTCTATGTTTAATAAAGGCTATTTTCGATTGGTTAACAGCATAATCATAAGCCTCAGGCACATCACGATAGTTTGTTTCCACTTCACGATACCTGCTTAAAGCCGAAGCATACTGCCCCATTCTAAAGTAAAAATCACCAACATAAAGTTCATGTTTTGCTAACATTGCACGAGCTTCAACCATTTTATTTGCAGCATCTTTCGCATACTCTGTATCAGGGTAAGTTTCTACTAAACGTTGAAAATAGGAATAAGCATCTTGAACCGGTTGGGTCGCTCTATCAATAGAAGGATAAAGCTTCATATTAGCTATACCTATTTTGTGTAACACATAAGGAATAGCCTCATGTCTTGGGTGCATATTTTCGAAGTCTTTATAAGTTTCTACTGCCGCAGCCCACTCTTCATCTAGAAAATAAGCATCTGCCAAAGCAAGTTCGGCAGCTAAGGCATTAGGACTAAAAGGGTGATCTTCTTTTAGTTTGCTGTAATAACTTGCCGCCGCCACATAGTTTTTTTCTCTCATGGCATCATTACCGGCCTCAAAAAGTTCTTGAGCCGTATCTTCTCCGGGCGGTAAGTAAAAATAGTCAATAATACCACACCCGGAAAGAGTTGGCATTAAAGTCAAAATAAAAATTAATATTAGGTTTTGTTTACGCATTTAAGTTTTCCAAATAAGAAAAAGCAGAGTTAGCGGCACAAGCACCGTCTCCTACTGCGGTAGCAATCTGTCTGCAGTTTTTAGAGCGAATATCGCCTGCCGCAAAAATGCCGGGAATATTGGTAAGCATTTCTTGGTCTGTTTTAATAAAACCTTGAGAATCAACCTCAATTCCTTTTGGCAAAAAGCCCGCAGAAGGTTCAAAACCAACAAAAACGAAGATCCCTTGAAGGTCAATTTTGCGTTCAGAGCCATTTTTGACGTTAGTAACGGTTATACCCGATAACCCGTTGTCTCCGTGAAGCTCTTTAATAACACTATCGTAAAGAATTTCAATATTTGCCGTTTTTTCGACTTTCTCTTGATAGATTTTAGAGCCTCTAAATTGATCTCTGCGATGAATCAGGTATATCTTTTTTACTATTTTTGACAAATAAAGACTTTCTTCTAACGCCGAGTTACCGCCGCCTACGACAGCTATATCTTGGTTTCTAAAGAAATTTCCATCACATAACGCACAAAAAGAAATGCCTTTTCCTATAAATTCACTTTCTTTGGCAATATTAAGCTTACGATATTTTGCACCGCAAGCCACGATTACAACTTTTGTTAAAAGCTCTTCCGAACTCAATTTAACAAGATGTTGTTTATCGCTTTGAGGAATAATTTCAATAACTTCATCTCTAAAACGAACCACGGGATTTTCAGGATTATTGACATGTTCAGACAATAAATCGCTTAATTCATAACCCTGTATTCCCTTAGGGAAACCCGGATAGTTATCAATCGCAGAAGTTTGGTGGAGTTGTCCCCCATCGATCAATTTTTCTACAATTGCCGTTTTTAGCCCTGAGCGAACCAAATAAAGTGCTGCCGTAAGCCCGGCTGGACCGCCGCCAATTACAATAGCATCAAAACTTTTCATAATAGAACCTTATAGTTATTTTATAACGAAGCTTTTTTAGCCAAAAGCTCTTTAATGCTGGCTTTAGAAACCGCACCGGTAACCATGTCGACAACTTCACCTTTATTAAAAAGAATAATAGTCGGAATAGCACGAATTGCATATTTACTTGGAGTAACTTGATTTTCATCAACGTTCATTTTAGCGATCAAAGCTTTACCTTTATATTCTTCCGCCAATTCATCAATAACAGGTCCCATAGCTCTACAAGGACCACACCAAGGCGCCCAAAAATCTATTAATACAGGGGTAGAAGATTTCAAAACCAGTTGTTCAAAGTTGCTGTCGGTAATTTGTTCTGCCATAATAAAACTCCTTTTGAATTAATACTTAAATAAAGTCATATAAAAAAACTATTTATAACCACAAACAATGAAAAATCACAAAACAAGCTATAAATTGTCAAAGTTTAATATCACGTGCAAGTAAAAAAATCATGCACACTTTTTATTAATAGTTGGCACAGTTAATTGTGTCAAGCAATAAGGTAGTCATCAGGAATATTTTGCCCTTTAGGAACGGCATTCAAACTTAAAGAATGGTGTAACCCCAAACCGCCCAAAAGCCAACCGGTATAAGCCACCATAGCCGCATTATCAGTGCATAATTTTAATGAAGGAATCAATAAAGGTAACTTAAACTCGTTAGTAAAATTTAGCAAATATTTTCTCACAAAAGAGTTTGCCGCCACTCCGCCGGCAAGATAAACGGCTTTTATCTCTCCTTTTTTCTCTTTCAATAAAGCACGTTTTAATTTTTCCGTAACAGTAGTCGCAACGGCATGATTAAAAGACGCAGCCAAGTTATTTAACTCGATATTATCTGTGTTTAGTTGTTCTTGCTCTAAAGATAAGGTCAATAACTGAGGATTTTTGGAAATATACATACTGACGGCGGTTTTTAATCCACTAAAACTAAAGTTGAGATTATCATTATTCAAATAAGGTAAGGGTAAAAGTTTAGGAATAATTTCGCCTCGTTGACCTAAAGAATCAAGCCATTTACCACCAGGATAAGGTAAATTTAAGAGTTTTGATACTTTATCAAAAGCCTCACCGGCCGCATCATCTAAGGTTTTTCCCAACAAAATAAATTCTCTTGGGCTGTTCATACGATAAATATGAGTATGCCCGCCCGAAACCAATAAACCAAGAGCAGGAAATATAAGCTTTTGTTCTAAACCACAAGCCAATAAATGTGCCTCTAAGTGATTTACTCCTATAAGTTTTGCATTTGTACCAAGAGCCAAAGCCTTGGCAAACGCCATTCCTATTAATAAAGCACCCAAAAGCCCGGGACCTCTGGCAACGGAAATCAAATCAATGTCCTGACTTTTCACACCTGTGTCATAAAGTAATTTATCATATAACTTTCCGATTAAACGATAATGTTCCCTTGAGGCAAGTTCAGGAACAACACCACCGAAAAGAGCGTGCAATTCTGCCTGACTTGCCAGCACAGAGCCTATAAGCTTACCTTGTGGAAACTCTCTATAGCTTATTTTTTCTGATTTTAAATCTTTTTCTAATAAGCTTTTGTCAATATCGCCCTGATATAAAGCGAGGGCGGTTTCATCACAAGAACTTTCTATTCCTAAACAAAGCAACGGCTAAACCTTCGTTAATTAAATATTATTAGTTTCATTAATAAACTAAAACAAACAAATTCACACAACAAATATTTTTATGAGGAAAACTAAAAAGTTATAATTTTCTCATTATCCTGCAAAATTTCCGTCAATGGCTCTCCCATATATTTCACGTCAATATCAAATTGCAGAATTTTTTCAGTAATACCATATTCATCGGCACACCTCTTACAAGCAGAAATATGAACACCAACTTGTTTTAATTCTGCCAATCGACTTTGAAGCTCAAGGTCTTCAGACAAGAGCTTCATGGAAGGCCCCCAAACGATCAGGTGTACTGATTCCCACCATTTTTTTAAAACAGCATTTTTGGCATACATAAAGACAAGCTTAAGAGCAACATCTTTTTCTCCGGAACTCCAGATAATATTTATTTTTTTATTGCTCATTGTTCTATCACCTGTGTTTTTTCATCAAACTTTATAAATATGCACTCAGCAAAAACAAATATCCCCATGTTATTATACCACGGGGATATTTTTTACTTACTTATCTGTTGTATTAATCGTTGTAATCAATGATTTCAAGGCTTCTTCGGCTTGTTCAACAGGAACTTGACAAGTTCCGACTTTATCGTGTCCGCCGCCGCCAAATTGTAACATCAAACTTCCAACATTAACCTTACTACTGCGATTTAAAATTGAGTGTCCAAGAGTAAAGACAACGTTTTGCTTTTTAAATCCCCACATAACCTGCATGCTTATGTTGCAATCGGGGAATTCCGAGTAAACAACAAAGCGGTTTCCCGTATAGATTTCAGGAGTATTTCGCAAATCAGTAACCAATAAACGGCCATAAACCTTAGAGTTTTCTTGAATCATTTTTTTAAACAATTTATCTTGTTCAAAATAGCGATTTACCCTTTCGTGAACATCAGGAATTGCCAAAATTTCAGCAGCACTCATAGTTTCACAACAATCAACCATATCAAGCATCAACTGGTGATTGCTGATTCTATAGTCATGATAGCGACCAAGCCCCGTGCGAGGATCCATGATAAAGCCCAATAAAATCCAACCTTGGGGGTTTTCTATTTCTTCTTTTGTAAGATTACCGCTATCAACCTTGTCAACAGCAGACATCATATCGTCAAAACGTCCGGGAAATTTGTCTTTTCCGCCGTAATATTCCCAAATAACTCTGGCACAACTGGGAAGAGGCTTACTTAAACCCACATATTTTGTATCGCCTATTCTTTCAAGTTCGCTACTGTGATGATCAAACCAAATTCCGGCAGAAGGATGATAAGGCACATTTGCCAAAATATCGTTACTGTTGATTTCTACTATCCCATCTTGAATATCTTTAGGGTGTGCAAATTTATACTCATCAATTAAACCAAGATGTTTTAAAAGAGCCGCACAAGCTAAGCCGTCAAAATCTGAACGAGTAACTAATCTCATAATAATTCTCCATTTATTTAAAACATTAAACAAATCAACAAAATATATTCAAGCTAAAAAACGATAAAAAACATTATTATCTTTAGTGTATATAAGATAATTAAGATAATTATGCAAGGCTAAAAACTATGCTTTTTTTTGGATAAATAAATAGACTAAAATCAGTAAAACACACATCATCAAAATACTGACTTCAAAAATGCTTGCCAATCCAAAATGTTTCAATAAAAAACCGCTCAATAAAGGCCCCAAAACCTGTGCCGCTCTAATAATCATAGCGTTAATTGCCATAACCACAGCCCTTGATTCTTCGGGCGTATTAAGCATAATCTGACTATAAATATTTGGAGTAATAAAACCCTGACCAAACCCATAAATAGCAACAGGTATAATCAACCACCAAAGCCCGGTAAAAAAATAAATTGAACTTAAAGCAACGATATGACAAAAATAACTTGTCATCATAAAAAAACGCGGACTAAATAACGGGGCAAAACGACCAAGCAAAAATGCACCACACGCAGTTGACAAAGCTCCAAAAGCCAAAACAGTACCGATTTCTGATGATGAAGCCTCAAACTTTAAATGTGCAATAAATGAAATTCCGGTATATATCGCGGAATAACCTGAAACAAAAGTCAAAAGGCTGACAACAAAAACAGCCAATATCTTTTTATTGCGTAAAATATGTAGCGTATTATCCAAATAATGAGAAATCGTATCATTATTTTTTAATGGAGGAAATTCCAGTCTTGAAGCCGCAAAAGCAGCCGGCAAAGCCAACAAAGGAAGAAAAAAAGGTAAACGCCAATTAATATCTCCGAGTAAACCGGATAAAAAAGGAAAAAAAGCAACACCAATGCCCATAGCCGTTGAATTAAGACTAAGCATTTTTATACGCTCTACCCCTTGATATAAATCACCGATAATTGTAGCATATAACATTAATAAAGGAGCAGCCCCAACCCCCATCAAAAAAGCAACAAACAAAAAGCTCAATAAATCATTGGTAAACGCACAAGCCAAACTGGCAAGAGAATGCCAGACCAAGGCAACAAGTAAAAGTTTTTTACGCCCCCAACGATCAGCCAAAACGCCGGCAACCGGAGATAAAAAAACACCGGGTAAAGCGATAAGCACCAAAACAATTCCTATATCATGCAACTCAACATTAAAATGCTTTGCTAAAAGAGGAAATAAAGGAATAACCGAAGAAACGGCGATAATAGAAGCGAGGGTAATACTAATCAATGTTGCTTTTTGAGCAAAATCACTCAGTTTTTGTTTTTTTACAGGAAGCGGTTTGTGTGTCATTAGTATAAATAGTAAATAGAAGTAACAAGTTAAAAAAAAATCTTACAATAATTTATATGTAAAAAACAATAAATCACGATTAACACACATAAACATAAATAAAATAAAATAAAAAATGGAACATAACTTGCATATTATTCTCTAATATACAAGTTATGTCATAAATTAAAAAGATTTATGCCAATTTTTCTTGTTTAACAACAGCCTCAGACTTAATTCTATCTAAAAGCTCGGAAAAAACTGCCTTAACATTTTCTCTAAAATCACCGGCAACCACCAAAATTAAAGCGTCATCTCCGGGTTTTAATTCGCCCTCATAAGCATGAGCCAGAATTCTAAAAATACCCTGACGCTTTTCAAGCTCTTGCCTGATCTCTTCGATTTTGTTATAGTCAACAGTAATAACAAGCGAGCTTACCTTGCTACCGTCTTTACGTGAACTGCCTCTTATAACTCCGTTATGAACCATAACCATGCCGACTTTATCGGTAAAACCGGGTTCTTTTTTTAAATTTGCTATAGCTTGATTTATATCCATTTTATGCTCCTATTTATATTTTAAAGGTTAAAAGAATGAAACTCAGTGAATTAATTGCAAACCTGCCAAAAGTTAAAGAACCACAAATAAACGCACAAGGTTACATAGTCTGGGCTGTCTGGACAGGCGAACCTAGCAATGTTGTCGAACAAACCATTACGGATTACGGTGGGTTGTCTATATCAACAGCCGAGAATCAAGGATTATGGTTCTTCTTTTCCAGTGATGTTTTTTTAGCCGCCGGACGTTTGGATTCTTGGGCAAAGTTCAATAAACTCAATTATACGCTGGTGATTTTACCATCAACTTTATTGGTTGGCAATGAAAGACTTTTTGAAATTGAACTTTCACCCGAATTTCTTTCATTAGACATAAAAGCACCTACAGAATTTAAAATATTTACTCACCCTACAGCCAGAGAACACGGTGGAACCCCGGGGCTTAAATTTAATCAAATTACTACTCCAGAAGGTTTTCCTAGCGATGAGTGGACTGAGATCGAGGCTGATCCACGCCTTCAATATAAAGCATCATTGGGCTGGTATTGCCTTTTGCGTCCTCTCGGAAACCCGCTTGACAAAGCTTTTCAAACTGGTTGGCGAGACTTTTTTTCTCAAATAGAGTCTATACTTCAAAGAAATAAATTTCGTTATACCGTCCATGAATATTTTTTACTTATTCCTTTGGAAACATTAAAAAATTTCCAAACATGGTGTAAAGACTATCTGGCACTTGTCAAAAAACTAAAAGACAATATGGAAAACCCGGTTGACGAGCCAAGCCACTATTGGCCTTGTGTAATCGCCGTCGTCGACAGAAAAGGTTTAAACTTCAGTAATGACCTGCCTCAAAAAGTTAATATAGACTGGGATCAGCTTATGCCTGATCACCCCATAACAACAAGTCGCAATGGTCTTTTACTCGGAAAAGATTTTAATCTCCATAGCGTCAGACTTTCAAATATAGACGATAACCAAAGTTGGTGTAGCGTCAGCTTATTGGAAGAAGGCGAAAAATCTTCCGGCATCTTAGCAAACTTAGTTCCCATCAAACTTGTTTCCGGAAAACAAAACCACTGTTTTTATTGCGGACAAAGAGGACACGCCACAACAGAATGTCCCTCAAAACAACTAAAAGACCTTGAACCTGATTTATGGCGAAAGATTGCTTTTACTGATTTTTCTGTTTTAAAACAAACAGTAAGCAAGATAGAAGACGGAATAGGCTCTCAAACCCCTAAAGAAGTTCTTACTAATCTATTGACAACTCACGGAAATCAAGGGCTTTTAATACACGGTATGTTCGACATCAACGTTGCGGTTCAACAACGCATGTTGCAAAGAATGTTTTTAACCAGAGGAAAGGAATATCCCAAAGGGCTTGAAGATTACGGCGCAAGAGACGAAAACCCTATATGGAAACTTGTTGATTCTTTACCAAGCGGTGATCTTATTCCGATTGATAAAGAACTAACAACTCTTATAAACAGATATCCAAGAGATTACCGCCCCAGATCTTTACAAGGTTTTGTCGCCATGGAAAGAGAAGATTACCAAAGGGCTCAAACTATGTGGCGAGAAGCAGAAACTTATAGTGCCTCTCCGATGCTTCAAGCTTGGCATAAATTCCTTGAGGGGCGTTTACACGAAATTCAAGGACGCTTCCACCAAGCAATTGCTCTTTATGACGAAGTTCTTCGTATCTCTCCTTTATGGCTTGATGCCTCATATCGTAAAATTATCTGTCAAGTCAAAACAGGTTTTGCGGAACAAGCTTTTTCCGCTTTAATAAAACTTATGGATAAAGATGCTAATTATTTCAACAAAACCCTGCTCGACCCAGAAATGGAACGAGGGCATATTATTATGCTCACAGGCTTGTATACTGCTTGGAAAAACGCAGAAACAAAGATGATTGAAGAAACCAAAAACATGGACCGAATAAAAAACGAACTAAGCGGTTGGTTTCCTGAAAATACTCCATTTGCCTTAAAAATTATAGATAGAATTGATTCGTTAAAAAAACTTAGCGAAAAACATAATTATGTTCCATATCAAAGTGTTATACAAGGGCGTTCGGCAATAGAGCGAGATATGCAATTACATATAAACGCAGAGGGACGCAGTTTTAAAACAAAATTCAAAAACCTGATGGAACGTCTTATGATTATTAGAGACGAAACCTCATGGTTACCGTTTTCCAGTAGCTTTATGGAATTTAACAAAACCTACAACCAATGTGCAATTAACCTTAACTGGGCAATAAAAGCCAACTTTCAAGTCGCCGATCCCTTTAGAAAAGCACAAATATTAATTACTCAAGAAGAAGAAAGACTAACCAACCTTGAATCACGCTTGAAACTATTACGCATTATCCGTGATGTTACTTTATTTTTATTAACTACGGGAAAAACTTTTCTTATAATGTGGTTGCCTCTTATGTTTTTAATTGTTGCAGGAATACCACTAGGCATTTTTTATGTCGGTGAAAACCCAAGTATGATGAATAATACCCTTTTAAAATTTTTATCAGATAACCGCTTTGAGGTTCAAAAAAGTATTATAATTATATCAACTATGTTGTGCTTCTCTATCAGTGCCTTAAGAACAACTTTTTCTTTTGAAAAAATAAAAAATAGGGTTTTTTCTACCGCTAAAGAAGAACAAATTGCCAAACAAAAACGTCGTAAAGAATTACTGAATAAAATGATGCAACAAGAACAAGTCAAAAGAGATTCAAAAGGCAGAATAATCCCTGATACCAGTAAAATAGCCAAAGAAGCCGTTATAAAGAGCCAGATGAAAAAGAAAATATAAGCTCTATAAATCAAATAAACTATTACTATAAAAAAAGACCACGATATAAAAATATTATGGTCTTTTTTATTAAAAACATTATTATTTATGTTGTAAACACAATATTAATTAGATAATTATCTATTGTGCAATATTGTGGGGTAAAAAATATCACCTTGTATAATATAAGTTTAAAGAGCAAATTGAACAAACAAAGTCATATCAAGACTAGTACACCATTAATTAGCACTTATTATATTACTAAAAATATTATTAATAATTACCACTCAATATCCATTCCAACCCCAACTTCATAAATTGGGATTGTTTTGTGTATTTCTGCTTTTACATTAAATGACACACAATGACACGGATACAATTGTGTTATCTTATTTCGTTTGAAATAATTAATTGTTTCTTCTAGTTGATGGCTAAGCTCAAAAAGATGAAACCCACCAAGAACGCCAAGAACTCTATCACTGTTACAAACTTGCTTAGCGTATTCTATAATATTACATATTCCACCATGAGAACACCCTGTTATAATATATATACCTAAATCAGTTTTATAGACTATTGCAGTATCATCAACAACAAAATCATTTTCTATTTTATTATTTACTTTGCAACTGCCAATAGCATTTCTGATTTCAAAATCATTTGAGGTGGGAATTTCACCTAAAAAGTATAAATTATTACTTAGTTGTATAGGCTTTGAGGATAAAATAAGTTTACTGTTTTGAGCTAACTCCTTTTCTGACAAAGGTGAACCTATCTGTTCACGACCAAAAAGCTTTTCGTTAAATGCATTAGTGTGGGCAATTATATTAATTTTAGAGGAGTTAAATTTATCAAAAAAATACTTTAAACCACCTGTATGATCGTTGTGTCCATGAGAAATAACAATAGTAGAAATATCCTTTAAATCAATCCCAAAAGCAGCCGCATTTTTTATAAATAAGTCTGAATAACCAACATCAAAGAGTAATTTATATCCTTCGTCTTCAATGTAATAACTGACTGCTGGTTCACCATAGTAATATTCATCTATAAAAGTATTGTTATCAACTAATATTTTTAATTTCAATTTATCCTACCTTATTTCTCTTAATATTCTAATCTAAATTTAGAGATTAAAACACAACATATTAATTATGTGAATCTTAGAGTGAACTTTTATCCAAATTTTCAACTGAGCTGCCAATAATACCAACAGACCGTATTAAGATAACATTGAATATATTCATACTTTTTTGTGTGCGGTAATAATAGTATAACTATATGAATTTATGGTTATAACAGCATTATCAACCTGTACATACCAATTCTTACCTCTTCTTATTATGTCATCTGCAATTCTGATTTTCTGTTTGCACCAATTTATGACATCTACATTTTCCAATGCAAGATTTTTCTTTATGCGTTGTAAACCTAATTCAGTTGTATGAATTTTATCTATATTAATTATTAAGTCATTCATAAAGTACTCCACAAATCATACAAAATATAAACTGAATATTTTTTTATTATAGACCTAACATAACGCTATTAAGTCAATATTTCCATCCTATTATACTATCACAATGCTTATTGTAAAGTCTAGAGAAGAAACAAAAAAACCGCCTAACTTTTCTTTTGTTAAACGGTTGGGAATTGTTTAAGTACTTATGTATAATTAAGTTAAAAATGCTTATTTTCTATTTAAAAATTTCATCTCCACTTTTAAAATCAAAACCAGGATGAAAATCAAATCTGACGGCACCAACAGCAGCTTTTCCCGCTACTGCTTTGCTTATCATTGCTAAACCCTCATTGCCAAAACCAGCACATAATTCCAACGCTTTTACTCCCTGTTCAACTAATTCAATTGCTACCGCTTTAGCTTCTTCATAGTCTTTAACACCGACAACGGTAAGACGTACCACTGGTGTATCCACTACTGTTCTATGTAATTTTGAATCTACCTCTGGAGCTACAAATATAAATGCTGCATTGACTTTCATACCAAATCTTCCTCTCATTTTTTTATTTAACACATTATTTTTTCTGCTACAGATAAACCAACTATTCCCTGCATAATATCTTAACATAGAAAAAGGATTATTTTTCTAAGTAATTTAATGAATTATTGCCCAAGTTAATGCCCCAAACTAAGACCTAATAACAACATAAAATATAAAAAAGACCGCTATATCATAATACAGTATAACGGTCTTATTTAATACTTTTAACGAATTGATTTCATTTAATACTTTTAGTTTTTCTTTTTACTAGCACGCTTAGACAAAACGCTTGCTCCAGCTTTAGAAACTGCAACATCATTTTCAACCGAGCTACCACTAACACCAACAGCACCAATAATAACGCCATCAGTATCTAAAATAAGCTCACCGCCACCAAAAATAGCTAAACCATCGTTAGTAGCTTCGATACCAAAAAGAGGTTGACCCGGCTGAGCGGCGGCACCTAAATCAGTAGTAGACATATTAAAATAACGGGCTGTTTTTGCTTTTTTTACAGAAATATCAATACTACCTAAAAAAGCACCGTCCATACGAGCAAAAGCCTTAAGGTTTCCACCGGCATCAACAACAGCGATATTCATTAAAGTGCCTTGTTCTTGAGCCTTGGCTTTAGCGGCATCTATTACTTTATTTGCTTCTTCTAAAGTAATATCACCACTTAAAAACAACTTATCATTTGCAAAAGCTACGCTTGCAAACAAACAACAAGTTACCATTAACATAAAACTCAATAAAACCTTTTTCATAAATACTCCTATATTTTAAATGATTACAAAAAGCGATTTAAGAAAACTATTTTATCAAAATGATCTCAGGAACTATAAACCCCACTGATAAGGAATAAGAGTAGAATTTGCGTCAATTCGCTCTGATTCTTCCGGTAAATGTGGAATATCAGCACAATTTGCCACTAATGCCCCTTTATCATCTAAAGCAGTAAAACCATACCACAAACCGGGTGGAATTTGTAAAAGCGAATAATTTTCAGGTCGCCCTAAAACTACTTTCATAAGTCTACCAAAACTCTTTGAAGCTTCTCTATTATCATAAATAACAAACAAGACTTTACCAAAAGGAACGCAAATATTCTGAGTTTGTAATTTATGTTTTTTCCAAGCTTTAATAGCTTTTGGCTCAAGCTCAGAAAAATACACTTCTCCAAAAGATGTAAATAATTCTCCGTCGTTACGCAACATATGTAAAACAGGTCCGCCGACTGTCTCAATTATTTTCAAAGGTTTTATTTTCACATCAACTATGAAAGAGCTTTCCGTGATGAGTGAACTTTCCGTCTTTTGCATTTCTTACTTCTTTAAACTCGCCCAAAAAATGCCTCTTTCTTGAGCTTTTTGGGTATAATTTTTAATTTGTTTTAAAGTATATTCGTACATATCTTGCGTTTTACCGTCTTTAGCATAATAAGTCTTATACCACTCAGCAGTAAAAGCAATAGTTTCTTTAAACTCCAAACACGCCTTCCAGTTAAGGTGTGCCAAAGATTTATCACAACATAATTTAAGCAAAGTACATTCTTTTTTTCCGGCTATATCTTCTTTGTTCATACGGCTTTCAAAACCGGTCCAAAAAGTTGATAAAGACTCAACAACCGAAGCAACATTTTGATTAACATCTGACGGAGGACCAAAGTTAAACGCCTCCCCATTAACGGCAATAGGATATTCATCATTCAAAAGCAATTTTGCTCCTGTCCACAAATATCCTGATAAAGGCTCGAGAACATGCTGCCAAGGTCTTGTTGCCCAAGGGCTTCTTATATTTACGGGCGTATTGGCGGCATAAGATTTTGCACAATCAGGAACGATACGATCAACGCCCCAGTCTCCGCCACCGATAACATTCCCCGCTCTAACAGAAACCGCTTTTGGCGACTTAGAAAAAAAGCTCTTGATATAAGAATGTATGATTATCTCAGCACAAGCCTTAGACGCACTGTAAGGGTCGTTTCCGCCCAAGTGGTCTGTTTCTCGATAACCAAAAACCCATTCATCATTGCGGTAACATTTATCACTGGTAATCATCACCAAAGCTTTTAAATTAGGCAATAACCTTGCTGATTCAAGCACATTTAAAGTTCCAACGGCATTAATTTCAAAGGTGGCAACAGGGTCAACGTAAGAAGGTCTAACTAACGCTTGTGCCGCCAAATGAAAAATGATTTCCGGCTTAAACTCTTGAATTGCAGCGGAAAGCGTTTTTAGGTCTCTCACATCACCAATATAGTGTTTAATACGCTTCTTAAGATTTAAAACCTCAAAATTATTTGGTTCGCTAATGGGTTCTTCCAAAGAATAACCCGCAACCTCAGCTCCAAGAGAAAGCAGCCAAGCCGTAAGCCATGAGCCTTTAAACCCCGTGTGTCCCGTAACCAACACTCTTGTATTTTTATAAACACCATTAAAAATGTTTTGCATATCCATAAATATCTACCTTAAATATCTGTTTAAAGCACTTATTTGGTTCGGCTTTAACTCAACAAGTTGACTAATAACGTTGCTTTTAGCTTAAATCCAAGGGCGTTTACCGTCTTCCCACATTTGGGTAAGTAACTGATAATCTCTAAGTGTATCCATACACTGCCAAAAACCTTGGTGTTGATACATTGAAAGCTGTCCTTCTTTCGCTAAGCGTTCCAAAGGTTCTTTTTCAAGATCACAACTTTCGTCTTCTGTTAAATAATCTAAAAACTCACGTTTAAATACAAAAAATCCACAGTTAGTATATTGGTTTAAAATAGGTTTTTCTTTCCAAGCTAAAATATTGCCTTGATCATCGGTTTGAACCGTTCCAAAACGAGAAGGCATGCGTACGCCTGTAAACGTTCCCATTTTACCTGAGCGAATATGAAAATCTAAAAGTGCATCAATATTAACATCGGAAACACCGTCTCCGTAAGTTACCATAAAGCGTTCAGTATCAATATATTTGGCGACTCGTTTTAACCGTCCGCCCTTTTGGGTTTCTTCACCCGTATCACAAAGAGTTACCTTCCAGTCAATCGGGGTGCAAGCAATTTCATTACCTTGTTCATCTTGTCGACAATGTGAAACGCTTTTACCGGAACTCAAGTCAACGGTAAAATCACTATTACGCATTTTATAATCATAAAAATATTGTTTAATAACATCGCCTTTATAGCCAAGAGGCAATACAAAATCTTTATGTCCAAAGCGTGCATAACGCTCCATAATATACCAGATAATCGGTTTTCCGCCTATTTCAACCATGGGTTTGGGTTTATATTCCGTTTCTTCTCTAAGGCGAGTTCCCTTACCCCCGCAAAAGATTACTACTTTCATATTTTCCTCTGGATTTATATTTAGTTTTTATGTCAAAGCTTAATATCATCTTACGACCATTGTAGACTAAGCTTTATCTTTTTTATCATTTTACACACTGTCTATACAGAACATAAACGAAAGCTATTTAAAAAAATTATATAGTTTTATTTCGTATCAAAATAACCACTGATTTTATCACTTACTACTATTTTAATCTGCTTTATATCTAAACTCAAGAACAACTTTTGAAGTTCCTCAAATAAAAATTCTCTTGAAATCAGATATTCATGCACACCACTCAATTGCAATAAATAACCGTTGTTAGTCAAACGCAAACGAAAATCAGGCATTTTATATATTTCGCCACTGTCTACTCTATCAGAAAAAAAAGTCAACAACTTAGTTTCGGCTTGTTCAATAATATTAAGATAAGTCTCTGTTATATTAAAGTTATACTCAAATCTGGTTAGTAAACAAGGGCGTGCCTGTTGTTGTGGGTTATCCAACCCTGTTTTTTGGGCAAAAGAACGAACCCAATCTTTAGTTAGCCCAACTTCAGCCAAAGGCGATAAAACTCCAAGTTCAAATAAGGCTTTTTGTCCCGGGCGATATTCAAAAGAATCAGAAGTATTAGAACCATCAACCAAAGTATATGGGCTTTTTTGTGATTCTAAATATTTTAACATTAATACAAACATTGCCTTTTTACAAAAATAACAACGCTCTTTATCGTTCACAGCCACTTCGGGCGTTAATAAGGGATTATAAACAAGCGAAACAAAATCAAGACCTTGCTCTTTTGCCCAAGTTTCGGCATATTTACTCTCTGTCTGTGGAACATGAATTCCCTTAACATGAATACAAAGCGGTCTAAGCCCTATACTTTTCGCTGTATAAGCCAAAAAACGGCTGTCTAAGCCACCGGAAAATGCAATAGCAAGTCCGTTAAAGCTATGAAGCCGTCTTTCAAGCAATTCATAAAGTTTATTTTTTTCCAAACAAAAATACCTTCGTAATAAAAGCTAAAGAAATTACAAACTATTGCTTAACCAGCCGGGATAGCTTCTTGAGCTTCTGTCAGTAAGAAGTCTCCTTTTTCTATCCAACTTTTTAACGTATTTGCACATTCAAGAGACATTGCATAACTGGTTAAAGGAACAGAAGGAACTTTGTTACCCATGATTTCAACTTCGCCACTCTTTAAATCAGCAAAATTAAGATGTTGAATTGTTTTAAAATCACAATTCGGGTAATCACGCCCATAATCTTTAACGGGCATTAAAATATCAGAATCATCAACTCCGGTAAACCAGGCGATTTCTTCATTTAAAATAGGAATAGGAATAGCAACGCCAACGGCAATAGTACAACCATAACCTAAAAAGGACAAACCTCTTATATAACGAGAGTTCATACCCTTCATATCTCCCTTAAGCATCAAAGTTCCTGCTGCACTTAAAGGCAAGCCTCGTTCGGTACGTTGAGGTTTGGCAACGTGTTGCGTGCCTGCTCCAAGCACCCAGCCAACACCACCACCCAAGAAAATTTTTGTTCCAAGCCCAATAGTGCGGAATAAAGGATCATTCAACAAAGGGGAAAGTTTTCCCGCTGTTGCATAGTTAACGTTTTGCATATTAGGTTTTAACGGCCCCATATAGGTATAAATAATACGTTTTGTCGTATTAATAGCCGCATTATAATTTTGATAACAATTACGAGGGTTTAAAAGCTGAGCATAAGGCAAGTCAGCAAGAGAAACAACCCGCTCTTGAAGTTTAGACGGATAACAATCTGTTCCATACGCCTGTGCTTTAAGGTTAATACTGCGACCGGCAAGTAAGTCTTCTATAACATGCCCGCCACCATATTTGAATTGCCCCGGATAAACCTTATTTAAAGGGTCATCTTCGCTAGGTTCTGTTGCCCCAAGATAAGCATCAACCGCCGCTATACCGGCATAAGCCGGAACATTGTTGAGCCAGACCTTAGCCGTCTTAATAGTTTGTGGTCCGGGTTGACCCGTATTAAACAACATGCCGGAGGAACACATAGGCGAAAAAGTACCGGTTGTAACAACATCAACCTCACGGGCAGCTTTTTCTTTACCCATGCGTTTAACGGCTTCTGTCATTTCTTCTGCGTTTAGAACAACGGCTTTACCTTTACGAATACGCTCATTAATTTGTGCTATGGTTTTATTTACGCTAAAAGACATACTTATTACCCTTATATTCCTCTGGCTCTATCTAGTAAAAAATTACAATATTTCTGCTATTTCAATATTAAAAATTAAAGTTTTTCCCGCTAAAGGGTGGTTGGCATCAAGCACAACATGTTCATCTGTAACTTCCGTAATCATAACATCAAGGGGAACTCCGCCTTCCATGTTTAATTGCAATACCATTCCCACTTCAGGATCGATATTTTCAGGAACTTCGTTACGGGGAATGGTAATCGTTTCTTCTTCGTTATATTCACCGTAAGCATCGGCAGGGGCGATTGTTGTTGTTACTTTATCGCCGACTTTTTTGCCGGTTACGGCTTTTTCAAAACCGGGAATCAATTGTCCTTCGCCTAAAACAAACTCTAAAGGTGTTCCACCAATGTTAGAATCAAACTCTGTTCCGTCTTCCAAAGTTCCGGTATAAAAAACTTTAACAGTATTACCTTTTTTTGCTGTACTCATTAAGTTACTCCAAAAATTAAAATTAACAGATTATAACCTAATGTAAAATACAAAAAGGTTAAAACGACGTTTATCAATTGCCGGCTGTAATCAAATATAAATTTAATTGTTAATCACAGCCGTATCCACAACTTACTATAATAAATCATTTCTGATTTAACAAATAAAAAATATCTAAAACTACAAAGTTATTTTGATTCGCTCAAAAAGACTTCATTCCAAGGTAAACCATATTCACTTAAAGTCTTTAAAAACGGATCGGGGTCAAGTTGTTCAATATTAAATACGCCCGTGCCTTTCCATTTTCCGGTAACCATCATAATAGCACCAACAACAGCCGGAACACCGGTTGTATAAGAAATAGCTTGAGCTTGAACTTCTTTATAACAGGCTTCATGATCACAAATATTATAGATATAATATTTACGTTCTTTTCCGTCTTTTATTCCTTTAATCACACAACCGATACAGGTTTTTCCCTTTGTTAAAGGACCAAGCGACGCAGGATCGGGTAACAATTCTTTTAAAAACTGAATAGGTACGATCTTTTGACCTTTAAAATCAACAGGATCAATACGCGTCATGCCAACATTTTCTAAAACTTTTAAGTGATTAAGATAGTTATCGGAAAAAGTCATCCAAAACCTTGCTCTTTTAATTCCCTTAAGGTTTAAAACTAAAGACTCAAGTTCTTCATGATACATAAGGTAGCATTTTTTATAACCAATTCCATCAGGAAACTTATAGTTCATAGACCAAGACAAAGGATCGGTTTCAACCCACTCGCCACGTTCCCAATAACGCCCTTTTGCCGTAATCTCACGAATATTAATCTCAGGATTAAAGTTTGTGGCAAAAGGTTGACCATGATCACCTGCATTACAATCGATAATATCAAGTTCATGAATCTCATCAAAATGATGTTTTTGAGCATACGCACAAAACACATTTGTTACGCCCGGGTCAAAACCTGAACCTAAAAGGGCCATTAAACCCTTTTCTTTAAAACGCTCTTGATATGCCCACTGCCATTTATATTCAAACTTTGCTTCGTCTAAAGGTTCATAGTTTGCAGTATCAAGGTAATTAACGCCTGTTTCCAAACAAGCGTCCATAATATGCAAATCTTGATACGGCAAAGCAACGTTTAAAACCAAATCAGGTTTAAAAGATTTAATTAAAGCAACAAGCTCCGGAACATTATCAGCGTCAACAACCGCGGTTTGGATAGGACGTTTTAATTGTTTGGCTATTTTATCACACTTTTCTTTTGTACGAGATGCTAACATAATATCAGTAAAAACATCAGAGGCCTGAGCGGCTTTATGTGTTACGACCTGACCTACTCCACCTGCTCCGATAATTAGTAATCTTGCCATTTTTCAACTCCTTAATACGTTAACATTAAATTGATGTTATATTAATCAATAAAAAATCATCAATCGCTATTATAAAGACCATTGCAAAACTCTATTTTGCGTTCTTTTTTCATCATTTTATGCTTTGTTGATAGACCGCATAAAATGTCTTAAGTCGCAAAAAGCACTCATTTTACAGGAAAATTTAATCTCCCTTATGCGTGCTTTTGAAAATGTCTTTATGGCGGAAGCCATTTTGAGCCTATTGTGCAATAGTCTCCATTTATAATACTACAAAAAATAAAAAAAACCAGAGTTTAATACATTAAATTAACATGTTGATTTTAATATTTTTTTTAATTAATCAGAAAATAAATCAAAAGAAGTTCAAAATAAAAAATATCCAAATAAATATAAATATAAATATTTTAACAGAAAAACTTGAAATTTCAAAAAAAATAAACTAAGAATAGTTTTTGAAAGAAAAAATATTATATTTACAGCCTAATTTGAACTTGGCGTTGATTAATCATAAAAAGAAAATAAGTGCCGATAACCTTCGTTACCCGCACTTATAAAGTATGATTTTAAATTTTCCGTAAAGTTTACTGTTCTTTGTCTTTTTTAACTTTTGGGTGGGTAAAAGATCCGATAATCCCCAAAGATAAAAGCCCTATTACTATAATTAAGCTTATTGTTGGCGAAATATGTCCAAAACCAACAACGCTCAATAACATTTTGAAGCCAATAAAAACTAAAATAGCAATAACCGCTTTTTCAAGATGACAAAGATAACGCTTAGCCGCCGCCAGTAAAAAATACATGGAACGCAAGCCAAGAATCGCAAAAATATTTGAAGTGTATACCAAGAAAGGTTCCTGAGTTATAGCAATAATCGCAGGAACGCTGTCAAACGCAAACATAATATCCGCAAATTCGACAACGACCAAACAAACAAATAAAGGCGTAGCGAAAAGCTTGCCATCAATGCGTACAAAAAAGTCGTGTCCAACTAGTTTATTATGAACAGGAAAAAAACGTTTTACAATACGAACAGACCAATGGTTACTATAATCTTCAACTTCTTCATGGTCTTTGTCCATATGTTGCCACATTTTCCAAGCAGACCACAAAATAAAAATACCAAAAACAGTAAGAGCATAAACGCCAAATAACTCCAAGATAGAGCTACCCAATGCAACAAAAATCAAGCGTAAAAATAAAGCCCCTAAAATACCATAATAAAGTACTCTATGTTGATATTTATCCTTAATGGAAAAAGCAGTAAAAATAGCCATAATAACAAAAAGATTATCCACAGACAGGCTTTTTTCCAATAAATAACCGGCTAAAAATAAAGAGCTATCGTTAACGCCATGAGTTACACCCACGTAAAATGCAAAACCAAGAGAAACCAAAACCCAAAAAACAGACCATGATAAGGCGTTTTTCATAGAAATATGAACGTCTTTCTTATGGGCAAAAAGGTCAACCAACAATGCAACAGCAACAAAAACGACAAATAAAAGAATCTCTAGCCAAGAATAATGTCCGATCATTACAACCTCAAAATAAATTTTAAATAATAAACAGATTAATTTAGTAAGTATATTACTAAAAAATAAAGCCAGAAAAAGCTTATTATTTAATATATCTTTAAAATAAAAAAATATCAATCTATAAGGTATTAAAAAGAAAAATGATTATTCTACATCTTGCTTATTCAAACGCCTTCTATCTTTGGGCTGAACAAACTCCACTTCCGGGACAAACCGTTATAAAACATAATACGCCTGAGTATGATGAGCTAACACCCAATGAAGATATACAAAATATAAATCCAAGAAGGTTAAGACGTGGAAAATCAGTCGCTATTCAAAATAAATACCTTAAACTGAACTTAATGAGAGATCCCGGTGAAGAGGGTTGGATAAAAAAAATCTTACCATTTTTACAAAACTTAGAAATTTTTGATTTTTTAAGTTCAATACCTACTGATATATCAGGGCTAAAAAATTTCTGTTCAACTCAAATCTGGTTACCAAGCAAAGAGGGAATAGCTCTCGCCTCAAGCCCGCTTGTTGATGAAAACCAATCTAAAACAATCGGTTATTCAGCATACAACAAAACAAAGCTCGTCAATAAATTAAATGCAGATAATCAACACGCCGAAGATATTAAACTATTACCTTGGAACGTATCCTGTTTACGCTTAACAACAGAAGAAGCAATCTCGTTTTTAGATGCCTGTAAAGCCAACACCCCACTCGGATCAGGCATAATTGCAGGACCGGGAATTGTCTATCTCGATTACGTTTTGGATTTTACAAAACATCTTTTTAAAACAGCCTCATTTTTACCCGGGTTAAACAAAACCCATACTTCTTACTTTGCCAAGTGGCAACCCGTTCCAAACGCCGCAGACGAAGACTATCAGCGTATATTAGCCGCATATATGCCGCCTGTGTTGTGTTGTTTGCAGCCAAAACCATACCCCGAAGCCCCAAAATTTAACCCTCACAATACCATACGCCAGTTATGCGAAGACTTTTTAGACGCTATGGTCAGAACAGTAATAAAAAACAATAAAGACCCTTTATTGGAAGAAAATATACCAAGTTATAAAAATAATACCCAAAATGATGTTCCCCATCAACTCTGGTTAAACGCCCTTTTAGAAAACGAAAGTTGCATCAAAAAAGACCTGGGTTCTTTCCCGTCTGAACTTAAAGATTGGAAGGCAAATATAGACCGCCGTTTAAACTCTCCCATACGTTTGGTTTTTAAACTGGAAGAGCCAAACGAACACCAAGAAACTTGGGTTTTAAGATTTTTGGTGCAAGCCAAAGAAGACCCAAGTTTAATGTTAAACGCAGAAGAAGTTTGGTTTCAAGATAAACGCTTACGTTTAAGAAATACCTCTTTGGTTAGAGAACATCTAATTATTGACCTCGGAAGAGCCGCAACAATCAATAAACATGTTGCCACTGCTCTAAAAAGTGCCAATCCAAGCACAATTAACTTATCAACCGATGATGCTTACGAGTTTCTGACTCATTCCAGCTTTGACCTTAAAAATGCGGGTTTTGCCGTTCAAGTCCCTGCTTGGTGGAGTAAAGGGGGGTTAGACAAAAAGCTCTCTCTTAAAGCCTCTGTTCCTGATTTAAACAATATTTTTGCCGCCGAAGGGAAAAGCGGCGAGCTTAACCTTAATACTTTAATTAAAGTTAACTGGGAAATGGCACTCGGAGAAGATATCTTAAGCCTGCAAGAACTCGAAAACTTATCAAAACTCAAATCACCTCTTATAAAAATAAAAGGACATTGGGTTGAATTAACGCCTGATGACGTAAAAAGAGCAAAAGATTTTTGGCAACATCAACAAGATACCCCGAGTGCGTTAGCCCTTAAAGAAATTGTTAATTTGGCACTTGGAGCAGAGGTCAGTCTAAGCGGAGATAAATCTTCAGGTTTAATTGTAAGCGGAATAAACCTTCCTGAGTCTCTTAATTTAAACCAAGGCTCAAATAGAAAAAGTCCAAATCCTGTTGCCGAATTATTGCTTCGCCTAGGTGGTGATGCCGCAACAATGAATTTTGAACTTGAACCGCCAAAAGAACTAAAAGCAGAACTCAGACCTTATCAAATAAGAGGTTATGCTTGGCTTGATTTTTTAAGCCAATGGGGGCTTGGGGCTTGTCTGGCTGATGATATGGGGCTTGGAAAAACAATTCAAACCCTGACTACAGTTTTACGCCAGTATCTTAAAAACCCTGATAAACCCTATCTTCTGGTTTGTCCGACCAGTCTACTTGGAAACTGGAAAAGAGAAATTTCAAGATTTACACCAAGTTTAAATTGTTTAATACATCACGGAGCCCAAAGGGAAAAAATCGCCCTTAAAGAAAAACTAAAAGATTACGCAATAGTTTTAACAAGTTACGGACTTCTCGCAAGAGATATCGAAACACTGAGCAGTATAGATTGGGCAGGAATAATTCTTGATGAAGCCCAACAAATAAAAAATCCTGATACAGCAATCTCAAAAGCCGCTCGCCAATTAAAAGGTAAAGCAAAAATCGCTCTTACAGGAACACCCGTAGAAAATCATGTTGGCGATATTTGGGCGATTATGGACTTTCTTAACCCCGGACTATTAGGATCAAAACAAAACTTTAAACAAAAGTACCTTTTACCCATTCAAAACAAAAAAGACGAGAATATCGTTAAACAATTACAAAAACAAACCGGACCTTTTATTTTAAGACGTGTAAAAACAGATAAAAGCGTTATCGCCGACCTTCCGGAAAAAGTAGAAATAGAAACTTGGTGTAACTTAACCAAGGAACAAGCCGGTCTTTATTCCGCTGTTTTAAAAGACCTTGAGACAAAAATTGATCAAGTTGAAGGAATTGCTCGTAAAGGATTAGTCCTTTCATCTTTAACCAAACTTAAACAAATTTGTGATCACCCCGCTCTATTTTTAGCAGATAACTCAGAGCTTCTCGGACGTTCAGGCAAGCTTTCCATGTTAGAATCTTTGTGTTCGGAAATTATAGAAAATAACGAAGCAACCTTGATTTTTACCCAATTTGCCCGCATGGGACATTTGTTAAAAAAACACCTGCAAGACACTTTTGGGCGTGAAGTTTTGTTTTTACACGGAGCAACTCCAATGAAAACCAGAAGCCAAATGGTTGTAAGCTTTCAAAGCGAAGATGGTCCGCCTATTTTTGTTTTATCGCTTAAAGCAGGCGGAACAGGCTTAAACTTAACCAGAGCAAGCCACGTTATTCACTATGACCGTTGGTGGAACCCGGCTGTGGAAAATCAAGCAACAGATAGAGCCTTTAGAATAGGACAAGATAAAAACGTTCAAGTAAGAAAAATGATTTGTGCGGGAACCTTGGAAGAAAGAGTTCACGAACTTATCGAAAGCAAAAAAGCCATGGCAGACAGCATAATAGCCAGCGGAGAAAATTGGATTACCGAATTTTCAAAACAAGATATCACCAAAATGCTCGCACTTGATATTTCAAACGTTGAGGACGAAGAATAATGCCTAATACCAATATCCAACCAAAAGAATTTGAAAATAATCACAACGAAAAAAATACAACTCACAATAAAAAAACAAAACCACATACAAAAATGACAGAACCCAAACCACTCACAGGCAACAGAAAAAGAGCTTTGTTTAAACGCAACCGAGTTAATTCTCCAAAGGTGTTAAACGAAACCAAACAACATACTATACCTTCTAAAAATCATATACAAACAACAGAGTCGCAAGACCCTTTAACCAATAATGTTCATAACATACCACCAAATAAAAGAACTATCCGCAAAACATTGCATAAAAAACAACCCCTAAGCAACAGCAAAAGAAATATTGCCACCGATTCTGAAATCAAAAAGAATCAATCTATACAAACACATGCTGAATTTGAACCACAAATCAACAGTTTTTTATCACAAACTCAACGTCCAAAACCAAATCAAACGGAAAAGTTTGAAAGAGATAAGCTTGCACGCAAAATTAATGAGTTAAATCAAAAAGATAAACATTGCTTTTATGTTTATGAAGATAAACTTAGACCCCAATTAATATCCACAAAATATGAGTTGGCAAAAAAATCAAATACTTTGTTTTATTCTGCGTTAGACAACAAGCTGAATACGGCTCAAAACGCTTGTAAAAATATTCTGTTACAAGAAAATAAAACTGAACAAAAACCGGAACAAAATAATAAGCCTACTTTTATTAAAAACTTTGACGATGATGCTTCAAAATTTTTATTGGAAGAAAACAACCAATTTAAAAGACATACTCTACAAAATTCAAGATATACACAACAGCAACAGGAAAAAAAATATAATAGAACTAAAATACTACCTCCTCCAAAAGATGGAATTAAAATTAGAAACAACAGCAATATAAAGAATTGGTGGACAAATTTATGGCTTGATAACATCGAACAATATATTCATTCACCACAGCTTATGGAACAAGCCAAACAGTACGCAAAAGACGGACATATTACACAAATTGCTATAGACAAAGGGCAAATTAAAGCTCTTGTTCAAGGTTCTAGGCTTTATTCGCTTAATATAAAGTTTTCTCCGTTAAAAGAAAAAGCTTGGCATATTATAGGACGTGTTTTAGGCAGTCAGGCAGAATTGGCGGCAAGATTGCTTAACGGCGAACTACCCGAAGAAGTAAACACAGCTCTAATAAAAGCGGGCTTTTCTCTTATTCCTCAAATAGACCACGAATTTCAACCACATTGTTCTTGTGCCAACAAAGATAAAATATGCAAACACGTTTTAGCGGTTTATTATTTATTAAGCGAAGAAATCGAAAACCACCCTCTGCTTTTATTAAAATTAAGAGGAAAAGAACGCAGAGAATTGATTTCCTTAATTTTAAATAATGCCTCTCGCCACAAAGACATAGGTGGCAATAACAATTTCAAACAAAACGATGAAATAACAGAGGCGGAAGAGCAGGATAACAACAATCAAACCGAAACAAAACCACAAGAGTCATCTCTCTCAAAAATTCTGAATACTTGTTCTGAGCCTTTGCCAACAATTCCCGATTTATTTTGGGGAAAAATACTTTCAATTCAAGCACTTCCAACTTTTGAAACGGCTAGTGCCCCAAAAACGCCTGATGCTATCCTTAATCAGCTGGGAACCTTTCCTTTTTGGCGTGGAGACAAAGATTTAAACCAAGAACTCAGCACGGTATATCAGTTAGCAGTTAAAGAAAATGATGATTCTGATTCTCTTTATGCTTAACTTATAAATAAATATGACGATTATATATATGATTTATGCAACAAAAGTAAAACCAAGTTTTGCAATAATCTTATCAAAAACAGGCTGTATTCAATAAAAAACGGGTTATAACAATGAAACAACATACTATATTATTGAATAAAATTATTCTATATATTTTCTTTTATATAATATTAAGCCTTAGCATATTCAACACAGGTATAGCATTTGCACAAATGTCAAACGGTATATACCCGTCTATCCAGCTGCCGGAACAAAATAAAACAGAAGAAAAACAAGATACTGATTTGGCAATGAACGATATTATTGCCAACAGTAAAAGGTTTGATGTCTTGCTTACAAACGAACAAATACAAAGCATGCAAGATATTCTTTTTAAAACCCAACTTCCCCCTGATCAAACACCGCCAATAACAAACCCAAGCTTTATCCCCGTTATTGAAGCAGAGCTTGGAATTGAAGACGATGAATCTGTTTTAGTGCTTGAACTCACTACGCCGCCACGGATTTATCCCATACGCATTCTTTTATGGCATGAAATATTGTATGACATGATTAAACTTGAAAACGGTCAAGAAGATATACCAATTTTTATTACCTATAGTCCTTTAACTGCGACTGCTGTTGCCTATCTGGCAAAAATAGACGAAGAAATTTTATGGTTAAGATCAAGCGGAAGCTTGCTCCACGGTAACACGGTTTTTGTTGATCAAAAAACAGACAGTTTGTGGTCTCAACTTTTAGGTGTATGTTTTAAAGGCATATACGAGGGGCAAAACTTAACTCGTCTTCCCTTAAATCGTACAAGCTGGAAAGCGGCCGCAGCCAAATATCCAAATGCCTTAGTACTTTCTCGCAACACAGGCTTTCAAAAAAGCTACGGGAAAGACCCTTATCAAAGTTTTTATAAGTCAAACGCCCTTCCATCAGGAATAAACTCAACAGAGCAAGACAAAATAATGCCACTAAAACAATTAGTTTTAGGCATAATCTTAGACCAAACTCCACTTGCCGTTGATACTAACGCAGTAAAAAAAGAAAACGTTATTAATTTTACAATAGGTATCAACAACCTTGTAGCCTTTTATAACGAAGAATTTGACACAATAAGAATATATAACTCACAATTAGACCCTAACGACCCGCCTCTTGATTTTCGCTTTGACGGAGAATATTTTAGAGACAATAAAACAAATTCTCAATGGAATGCCGAGGGCTTGACGATCAGAGGGCGTTTAAAAAATACTCAATTAAAACCAATATTGACAATATCAACTATGTGGTATGCGTGGTTTGCTTTTCACCCTATTTCATTATGTGTAACACAATAAAAGTATTATAAAGAGAAGCATCTCTGTTGTGTTTTTTTAAATAGCTACTAACAAGACTCAAGCCAAATTAAAGAAACTTGCCTGCCTTTATCTTTGTTGCGATGAGAAAAAAACGCTCCAAACGGTGATAAAGAATAAGTGCATAAATCTAAAGCATAAATATTTTCAGGTTTAAGACCTATATCTTTTAATTGATCTTTAGTTAACTGCCACAAATTCATCAACTTATTTTCAGAATTATACCAAGGTGTAAATTTCTTATTCCATTCCATCGAAAAGTTTACAAACTCAGAATTAGACGGTCCCAAACTTGGGCCTCTTACAGCCAGTAAATCAACCGCTTTTAAATTATATGCCTGACAAAAGCTTTTAATACCGCTTTGAATAAATTCCATAGCATTGCCACGCCAACCGACATGCAAAGCACAAATAAAGGGTTCACTTTTATGTGTTATTAAAATTGGCTGACAATCAGCAGTTTTAATACATAACGCCGTATTTTCTTTAAAAGTACAAGCTCCGTCGGCTTCCAATACGGAATCACAAGCAAAATCAGTTGCATCAGGATTAACAGCCAAATTTGCACCATGCACCTGTTTTAACTCAACCCAACGCTCAAAGCCCAATAAAGAGCTTAAAGACTGCCTTCTGTTTATTATATCTTGTTGTTCGGCTAGTTCACAATTGCTTAATGACATATTGCCAAAACTTGCCATTTGAAACGCACAACGCACTGTAAATTTTTTATTGTGATGTATATTAGTGACAATCGGGAAACTAAAAGGAATAAAACCCTGAGGCGCTTTTTTATTTAACTTTTGAAACATATAAACTCCTTATCCGTACACAAAGCGTTCATTTTTATATCATGCGGTTCTAGCGGTAAAGCAGGATATACAGAAAAAGAAAAACCATAGCCAACTAAAAAAACTTCTTTTAATAAAGGGTTTGATAAATATGTATCATAATAGCCGGCACCACGCCCAAGCCTTCCGCCATTAAGGTCAAAGGCTCGCCCCGGAATAATAAACAAAGTTTTTTTTGTTTTTGGCGTAAATATACCTTCGCCGGGGGTCAAAGCTTTCAGGGTTGGTAGCGGTTCTAAAATACCAAATTTTTGAGTTGAGAGTTCGTCTAAAGAATGACAGGGTACAAATTCTATACTCCTCAGCGTCTTGCCTAAAACCTTATCCTCAAGATAGATTTCTATACAACGTGGCAGTAAAATTACTTTTTTCATGGCAAGAGCCGATTTAAATAGTAAATTAGTTTGAGCTTCGTCCGCCAACGGCATATATAAACCAACAAGTTCGGCTTCTTTCCACTCTTTCGAGTTAAGTAAGTTGTGTTGAATTTTTAAAGGCAATTCATTTTTTACCGTTTTATCAACTTGTGCTTCCAGTGCTTTAACAGCCTGGCGTATTTGAGATTTATTTTTTTTTAACATTTGCGAAAATAGCCCTTTTGAAAAAAAGTAATTTAGCTTATAATTTTTATAACAAAAAAGCTACTGAATGATTTTCTTAACCAAACAGTTAAATAAAAACAATAGACTAACAACTTACTTGCTCAAGTTCTTAATAAATTAAGTTAGATAAAAATCATTTCCCCCCTACGAAGCATTAAACAGGAAACATCAAAATGGAAAACACAACCCAAAAACTTTCGGAATGTACAACAGAAAAAAATTCCTCCTCCCCTTTTTGGATCGTTATTGGAGATATTCATGATGATATTGCTCGCATTGGGGAAATTCCCGGAATTAAAGAGGCGGAAGCAGTTATTGTTAGCGGAGACTTAACGGTTTGTGGCGGAATCAAACAAGCGGCAAAAGTTATTGACGCAATAGCCGAATACAACAACAATATTTTAGCACAAATAGGAAATATGGATAGGGGCGAAGTAACCACATGGCTTGAAGAAAAAAAGCGTAATATTCATCGTAAGTCTGTAAAATTGACTCCAAAAATAAGCTTAATGGGCTTAGGTTGTTCTAGTTTTACACCGTTTGGAACACCAAGTGAATTTCCTGATTCAAGGTTGGCAGAATGGCTAGAAGAAACCGAACATAACGCAAAAGGTTATCAACAGCTTATTCTTATATCTCATATGCCGCCGATTGATACCGTTTGTGATAAAATTCAAGATAATATCCATGTCGGAAGTAACGCAGTCAAAGAATTTATTCAAGAATATCAACCTGCTTTATGTATTTGTGGACATATTCATGAATCAAGCGGGGTTGATCGTATCGGAAAAACCTTGATTATTAACCCCGGGGCTTTCGCATCAGGCGGATATGTTGTCTTTAGTATAAAAAATCAAGAAATAAGTGCGGAATTATGTTATTTAAAATATCAACAAGATTTTAGCCTGCCTGTTTCCACAAAAATTAAAGAATAAACTCTCCCTACAAATTACTCACAAACAAAAAACTTTCTTTTTAACAAAGCTTTTGATAAAAACCAAAATTCCTTAATCATTTTTTTAAGATATTTATAACGAGGTAATAATGTCAAACTACCATACTGTTTTTAATAAAGAATTGTTACTTTCTGTTTTCCCCCCTGAGCGTACTGATGAATTTTTTGAAGCCTTATTTGGCGGAGCTGAAGAAGGGGCGTATGACATTGAGCTAAGCTTTGTTCAAGGTTCTGAAGATCAGCTTGAATTTTCTTTAGATTTATTACAACGCCAAGGAAAATGCTTGGTTTGTAGCTTAACTTACGGGCTACCTCAAGTTTTTTCCAGACACCCAATTATCAATATTAATAAAATGGTTAAAGAACTTTTATTGGCAGTAAATAAAGATAGTTCGACTGCAAAATGGAAATTGAATAATACTCAAGAAATATCAAAACAAAAACACAGTATTCCTTTAATTGTTACATTTTAAGATTTTTAATTTGGGCAACTTTTTACTAGTTTCTCTATAGTAAGACCATTGCAAAACTCGGTTTTGCGTGCTTCTATCATCGTTTTATGCTCTGTATACACATAGAATAAAACGTATTAAGCCACAAAAATCACTAATTTTAAAGGAAAATTTAATTTTCCCTTTGTTTCTGGGGATACCTCCGAAGCCCCCAAATCCACTAACAGGCAAAGCCAACCTAGTGGCTTTATTCGTGCTTTTTGGAGTGTCTTCCTCGCGGAAGCCACGTAGAGACTATTGTACAATAGTCTTATAGTTATATTTCAAACAACATATATTCAGCTTAAAAGCGTTTAAAGATCATCGTCTTTGAACGCTTTTTGCATTTACTTATTTAGATTCAAAAACAGGGAAAAAATTTCCTATTATGAAAAGGAGCTAAATCATGCTGAATCATATCAACAATACTTCTAACTTTGATGATTATAATACTCAACAATCAGCGGCTCAGTTATTATCAAAAGCACTACTCGGCAGTTTAAATACGCCTCAAAATCAAAACCAAAGTTCTATCAATAATCCATACGGAGTCGGAGATCAGGTTTCTATTTCTCCCGAAGCCAGAAGATTAATAGAGGAAATTATTGCTTCTCATCAACAAGATAAAGCACAACAACTCAATACCCAAGATGATACCAGAGACGAAACCCAGACCACGCCGCAAGAACAAATAAACCACTATAATATATTTAAAAACAAAACGGCTCAACACGAAGTGCGTCAATCTCAATTACTGGCAATGACAAACGTAGAAACCACATTTCGCATTCAATAAAATAATACATATTTACAAAAAAACAGGGAGTTTTAAACAGCTTCCTGTTTTTTTATGCCAAGAATAATTTGACATATAAAATGATTTAGTATTAATTAAAGATTAATGTAATTATAAATTGAGACTATTGTAGAATAGCCTCTTAAAAAGCTTAATTCTGGAAGACACTCCAAAAAATACGAATTAAGGACAATGGGCTGGCTTTGCCTGCCAGTGGACCTTGAGAATTTTGCGGGGTCTCGGGGGTGAAACCCTCGAAATAAAAAGACAATGGGCTGGCTTTGCCTGCCAGTGGACGTGAGAATCTTGAGAACTTCTGGGGTATTCCCTCGAATATAATATGGAAAAATTAATTTTCCTGTAAAATGTGTGATCTTGTGTCTTAAGGCTTTTTATGTTATGCATAAAGAACATAAAACGATGAAAAAAACACGCAAAAAACAGTTTTGCAATGCTCTTAAGATATAATACCGTATCAATAAAAAATAAAACATATAAACTGGAGTTTTAATGCAAAAACCTCGTATAGGTATAACGCCAGAGGGTATTCCTTCTATAGCTTTAACCGCTTTTAGTGCTATTGCTTTTGCCCTCATGGATATTGAGTTTCTTTCCTTTGTCTTTTTGTTGTTAACTTGGTTCTCTGCTTATTTTTTTAGAGACCCTGAGCGTATCCCGGCTTATGACAAAGAGTTGCAAGATAGATTTGCCGTCAGCCCGGCTGATGGACACATCATCAAAATAAAAAATCAACAAGACCCTTTTAGTGGTGAAGAGCGTACCTGTATCTCCATTTTTATGAATGTCTTTTCTGTTCATGTTAATCGTAGCCCGATAAAAGGCAAAATTGAAGAAATTCGCTATTTTCCGGGAAAGTTTTTAAATGCATCGTGGGACAAAGCCTCATCAGACAACGAACGTTGTGCCTATAATCTTAAAGATCATGAAGGGAATAACTGGACTTTTATACAAATAGCCGGTCTGATTGCAAGGCGTATCGTATGCAGAGTAGAAAGCGGAGACAATCTGGAATCAGGTGAACGCTTTGGTATGATCAAATTTGGTTCAAGAGTTGACATATATTTGCCTGAAAGCTATGAATCAAACGTAAGAATCGGTGATAAAGTTTTCGCCGGACAAAGCCTGATTGCCAACAAAAAAACAACTTTATAATTCAATATAACCGAGATAATTCAATGCAAGAATCAGAAAAAAAATCGCCTCACAAGGGTGTTTATATATTGCCAAACCTGTTTACTTCCGCAAGCCTGTTTGCCGGTTTTTTTGCTATTATTTTAGCATCAAAAGGTAATTTTGAAGGTGCGGCAGCAGCAATCTTTTTTGCGGCATTGATGGACGGACTTGACGGAAGAGTAGCGCGCCTTACCAACACTGCCAGTGAGTTTGGCGTACAATATGACTCTTTGGCTGATTTGGTTTCTTTTGGAGCCGCCCCTGCGTGTTTGGCATATTTCTGGTTTTTAGGCGATTTCGGAAGAACCGGGGTAGCCGTTGCATTTTTATTTTTAGTTTGCGGTGCTTTAAGGCTGGCACGCTTCAATGTCATGACCGCAAGTATAAGCAATAAATTTTTTATTGGCCTGCCTATTCCTGCGGCTGGTTGTACTTTAAGCAGCCTTGTGTTTGTGCAATCCTATTTACCTGACCTTTTCTTAAATGCCCTTCCCGGTTTCACCTTGGTTTTAACGGTTATATTGGCGTTATGTATGGTTAGCCGTATTCGTTATACTTCTTTTAAAGATTACGGAATGTTTAAAACTCACCCCTTTAGTTCAATGACAACTGCCATATTTTTATTTGTTTTACTGCTTTCCGAGCCAAAATTGTTAAGCTTTTGTATGTTAATATTATATGTAATCTCAGGAATAATTTATACTTATATTATTATGCCAAAACGTAACAGCACACTCCTGCGGAACTTAGGGGCTTCGGGAAAACACTAAATTAAATTTATCTCGCTTAAATTCAAATATTTTTTTATCAAAACCGCTAAATTATCCAATGCGGGGTCAAGTTGTTTCAAATCATCTAAGTTTTGTGGACTCAAAACTAAACCCGAACCCAAAGAGTCTTCTTCGGGAAGCTCAACATCAATATAAGGCAACACGCCTAAACAAGGTTTTTCGGTATATTGTAAAAGCAATTCCAACCCCGGTTGTAAGATGCTGAAATCACCACGAAATTTATTAATAATCAGCCCAACAACCAAGTCTCTCTCTGGTGGTAAAAGCAAAGCTAAAGTTCCAACGAGAGAAGCAAATACTCCGCCACGTTCAATATCACCGATCAAAAGCACCTTAGCTTTGGCAAAGTCTGCCATACGCATATTCACAAGGTCTTGATCTCTTAGGTTAATTTCCGCCGGGCTTCCTGCTCCTTCTAAAATTATTATATCATTTTCAGAGCTTAACTCAGCATAAACCTCACAAACCCCTTTGAAATATTCTTCTTTTTTGGCAAAATATTCTTGAATCGGCATTATTCCTTGACTTTTTCCAAGCCAAAAAACCTCTACCCCGCTTTCTCCGTTTTTTAACTTTTCAGGTTTTAATAAAATAGGGTTCATACGCACATCAGGCACAACTTTTGCCGCTTGTGCTTGCAGTGCTTGAGCCGTACTAATACAAAGACCATCGCTAGTTACATAAAGCTTTGAACTCATATTTTGAGCTTTAAACGGAGCAACTTTAAACCCAAGTTGATAATAATAACGACAAAAAGCAGCAGTCAATATACTTTTTCCAACATGAGACGAAGTACCTTGAAGCATTAAAGCAGGAGAAAGAGGCTTTTTACTTGCCTCTTGTTCAAAATTTTGTTTAAATGACATAATAGACTTTCCAATTATTAATTAAAGCGTAATAGGACAATTACAAATGTTTATAAATAGATATATTATAAAAAAAGTATTTCTTTACCTGATTGTCTGGGTCATTGTCGCCATTGGAACAAATCAAGCCATAGCTCAAACACAAAGCAACAATAAAAGACAACCCACAATAAATCCGGAACAACAGACAGTCAACAATAACTTAAAAGAAGACATTGCATGGAATTTATTTGAATATTCCGAAGTTTTAGCAGGCAATCAACCGGAATGGCAATATTACGCAAAACTTTGGGAAGATATTCAACAAAAAGAAAAAAATAATCCCAGTTTTTTCAAAACTGACTCAAACAAGGCAAAGCAAGGCTCAAGGCTACCCCTACCTTATGCCGAAAACTGGCTTTATATCCTTAAAAAATCACCACAGATGGACAAAAAAACAATACTCAGAACAATAAACGGATTTTTTAATCGCCAAAAACGTGGTAACGACAATAAACTTTTTCAACAAGATGAACACTGGTCAACTCCAACAGAATTTTCTACTATAGGTGGAGACTGCGAAGACTTTGCCATCGCAAAATATTATGCCCTAAGAGCCGTAAATTTTAAACCTCAAGAGTTGCGTATTGTTATCGTAGAAATGTTCAACCATCCGGTAAGGCATGCCTTTTTAGTCGCCAGAGTTGACAATATAAATTTTGTTTTAGATAATAACACAAAACCTGCAAACTTAATTATTCCCGACACTCAACTAAAAAATAAATATAAACCACTTTGGTCGTTTAACGAACAAAACGCATGGCAACACTTTAAAACAAACAATAAAAACGCTGTAACCTCCCCATCTCAATAAATACCATGAAAAACCTGACTTTACGCATCTCCGCTCTGGGAATTATTGGAATTATCGCCCTTATTTCCATAGTCTGGGGTGTTTTATTTTTTAATACTCAAAACAACAGCGAAAACCAAACTACGACTATTCTAGCAGAAAAAGCCGATGCCCTCTTTATTGCAATCGAAGCGGCAACTCGTAGTAATGGGCGTTCCATGCCGGCTTTAAAAAATACTATAAAACAAATTTTACACGAATTAAGCGGACAACAAGATATTAATTTTATTGCAATTACTGACCCAAACGGAAAAATTTTGGCACACACAAACCCAAGATATATCGGTTCTGCCCTATTTTCTCCTTATGATTTGGAATTGTTACAGCCTGATACTTTCGTCAAATGGGCATTAATGGATGTAGAGGACTCTTCGGTCTTTTTGGTTTATCGAGAATTTACGCCCTTCAGAAGGACTTTTAACAGCTCAAAGCCAAATATATACGATGAAAATGAACATATTAAAAATTTTACTTTTGAAAATCGAGGGTTAGGTTTATCAGCTCTGATTTTTGTGGCTTATGACCCTAAGCCTTTATTAATTACTCAAGAAACTTTAAACTATAACAACACATTAAAAAATATCACAATACTTTTAATCTCTCTAATTATTCTGATTTTAATTTTTTGGTGGGAAAATTTAACTAAAACTTATAAATTGTTAAAAGATACCCAGGTCTTATCAAAAGAAATCATGAGTAATTTTCCTGATGCCTTGATCATTTTAAATTCCAAACAGCAAATAATCTTTCTCAACTCAAAAGCAAAAGATTTATTAAAAAATGCACTATTACTACCCAAGAAAAAAGATGAAACACCGGAAACTACTACAAAAACTAAGCAAAAAAAAGATAATAAGCCAATTTTGCCTGACTTTTTACAAAAAGTTTTTATTAAATTAGAAAAGAACAACTTTATCAACAGCGAAGAAATATATCTTGATCTTTTAAATGATAACGCTGAAAAGAACAAACACTGCTTTGAAATAAGGGCCTCAAGAGTATACAGGCGAAAATACTTACCTTTTTGGAAAAAATTACTTCAATATAATATCAATGCAACAGATAAAACCAAACTTGTTGATATGCTCTTAATTCGAGATCAAACCAAGATAAAAGACTTACAAAACTCTTTGCAAAAAAGTGAAAAACTCGCTGCAATCGGACATTTATCCGCCGGAGTTGCTCATGAAATTCGTAACCCGTTAAGTTCAATTAAAGGTTACGCAACGATCTTTTATAACCTTTTTAAACCCCAAAGCCCGGAACAAGAAGCCGCACAAGCCATGATTAAAGAGATAGAACGTTTAAACCGTGCGGTTTCAAACCTTCTCGATCTTTCAAAAGACTTTTCTCTAAATATTCAAAACGTAGAGTTAAAGCAATTGGTAGAACATCTAAGCGTTCTTATTTCTTCCGAAGCTCAAAAGAAAAATATTATTATTGAACAAGAACTTGAAAATATTGGTGAAAAACAATATGATGCCGATAAAATATCTCAAGCCTTGTTAAATATTTTGCTCAATGCCTTAGAGGCTATGCCAAATGGCGGAAAACTCAAAATCAGCCTGCATAATATTCAAGAGCAAACTACAAATTTTAAAGTTGAAATTACTATTCAAGACAACGGAAACGGTATTTCAGCCGAAAATTTAGAACAAATTTTTAATCCTTATTTTACTACTCGTGCCGAAGGAACAGGTTTGGGTTTAGCCACAACACAAAAGATTATTGAGGCTCATAACGGAAAAATTATCGCAACAAGCGATGAAAACGGAACTGTTTTTAAAATATTACTTCCGTAAAAATTTAATAAAAAACCAACTATTAGGAATTATCTATAAATTATGAACAACTATTGGGGTATTATTCTCGCCGCCGGTCAAGGTTTACGCTTACAAAACGATATAAAAAAACAATATTTACAGTTAAATAATCTACCTATATTTTGGAATTCCGCTTTAAATCTTTCCAAAGTACCAAGTTTAAAAGGCATTGTTTTGGTGCTTCCGCCTCATGAAGAAGAATTTATATTTGCAAGCAATCTAGTAGAAGAACTTGAAGCACAAAACAGCCTTAACCTTCCTTATTTAAAAGTTAAAGGCGGAAAAGAACGCCAAGACTCCGTACAAGCCGCCTTAAATAGTTTGCCTCACTCTTGCACTCATGTTTTAATTCACGATTCCGCTCGCCCTTTTGCCTCAACCTCTTTAGCCAACAAGATAATACAGGTTTTAAATGACGGGGGCGATGCCGTTATTCCCGGCGTTAAAGTAAGCGACACAATCAAACAAATTCAAGAAAACAATGGAACGATTGAAGTCAAACAAACCCCAGATCGCAATTTATTAAGAGCGGTTCAAACCCCTCAAGGATTTAAGCTTAAAGAACTCAAAGACGCACACAAAAAAGCCAAAGAAAATAATATTATTGCAAGCGACGACGCAACCTTGATGGAACTTGAGGGTTTTAAAGTGGTAATCATTGAGGGAGAAACGGATAATATTAAAATCACTACAAAAAGCGATTTAAAATATCTGAGTCCACAAGAAAACAAAGATGAAATGCGAGTAGCCTTTGGCTATGATGTACACGCCTACGGCGGAGATCGCCCCTTGGTTTTGGGCGGCGTTCTTATACCCGGTTCATGGCAAGTTAAAGCCCACTCTGACGGAGATGTCTTGTTACACTCACTTATGGACGCTATTTTATCTTGTATTAATGCGGGAGATATAGGGATCATGTTCCCTGATAACGACCCACGCTATGAAAACATCAGCAGTGGCGTTTTGTTATCAGAAGTTCTTGAACTTACAGAACAAAAAGGCTTGACCCTAAACTTTGTCGATATGACGATAGTGGCACAAGCCCCAAAACTTGCTCCATATAGAAATCAAATTGTGAAAAACGTTAGTAATCTCTTAAATATTCCTGAACACAAAATAAATTTTAAAGCAACAACAGAAGAAAAACTCGGCTTTACCGGTGAAAAAAAAGGATTAAAAGCCGTAGTTTGTTTAACAGCAACACTTAAAGCCTAACTAAACAGACAAACTAAGCTTTTTTAACGCTGTTTCATACACAATATCAACCGGAATAGGTCTTGTATCGTCATAAACATCTGAAAAGATAGTAGTATGTTGTTCACCAAAAGGAGTCCAAGTAGAAGCCGACCTATGAGTTACCCCAAGACAAGTGGTTCCAATTGCAACAGCCACATGTTGAGGGCCTGATGATGATGTAACAAAAAGATCAAAGGTTTTAATTAAAGCCGCCGCTTCACTTAAGCTTGAACTAATATATAAATATCTGTGTTCACACATATTCGCTTTAAATATTTCCAATAGCGGAACATCACCCGGACCGGCAACAACAAAAACCTCAAGATTATGCTTTAAAAGCTTGTCTGATAGCTCTTTAAACTTTTCAACAGGCCATCTGGTGCGTTCTTTTTTTATATTTCCAATAAATAAGCCCACTCTCTTTAAATCAGGTTTACGAGGATACAAATTATTAATTTTTTCTTTGTCTTGTTCCGAAATAAAAAAGCTCATTTGAGTATCTTCTACTTTAATTCCCATCAAATTTAAGGCGTTAGCAAGAGAAGTAATTTGATGTGTTGAATTGGGTACAAAAAATTTTTTTGTATAAATCCAATGTTTTTTACCACCTGTAATGGCATAAATCGTTTTACAATTAGTCAATTTTGCCAACCATGCCGAAGTTTTTGAGCCTCCGCTAAAAACTATGACCAAATCATACTTGGCTTTAAACAGATCAGTAAAAAGTTTTAGCCAAGTTGTCGGTTTATTTTTATAAAAAACCAAAACCTTATCTATATCATTGTTACCATTGAGGGCAAAAAAATTATCTTGGCTCGCTAAAACATCAATCTGTGCGGAAGGAAAGTGTTGACGTAAAGCTTTAAAACCCGGAGTCGTAACGAGCATATCTCCTAACCTATCTGTTCTTATACACAAAATTTTTTTATAATGCTCACGACTTAATGACATTCAACATCTCCACTTTAGGTTAAAATAATATTGTACTCCGACAACCTTACATGATAAACACTGTTTTAACTTGTTTACAGTCTGAGGCTATTACACAATAGTCTCATCTAAAAACCACGAATAAGAACACGATGAAAAAAGTACGCAAAACAGAGTTTTGTAATGCCTTAGTTTGTTATTTTAACTGCAAATGTACTTGATTTCAAGTAAAAACACTTTAACACAATACTCGCCAATAATGCCTAATCTTTCATATATTTTATTTGTAATCGACTTTATCTTAATTCAACCGTATCGCTTGTTTGAAAATGTATATCTTGCATTTTGGTTTGGAACTCTGTGCCTTGCCTTATTATGTATTATCATTGGCAAACTCACACAAAAATTGTTATACAGATTAAATAGAGCCTATTACCAAAAAGAAAACGACGAACTCCAACACCTGCATGATCTATCAATTAAAGCCGCCAATACCGGTGATAAAGAGCTTTTTAAATCAGTAAACAAAATGGCACACGATTCTTTTGGAAAAAACTTTTTTATCGGGGCAACCTTATTTACAGCTTCTTTATGGCCCCTACCTTTTGCTTTAGGCTGGTTAAAACTCCATTTTGATGGAATTTCAATTGTTATTGTTCCATACTTTAATAAAGAATTTGGTTATGCTTTTGTAATGATTACTCTTTATGTTTCATTACGCTTATTAATTTCAAGAATATCCACAATAATAGCTAAGAAAAATGCGAAAAAAAACGATCAAAGTTCCCCTACCAAAAGGTAAACTTACCCTCAAAAAACTCATATATTTTTTAGTTGTTCTGTTTTGTGCTTGGTTTTTTACCGAACAACAAAACCAAACAAACCTTCCTGCCGAACAGGGTACTATAAAGGTACAAAGTGTTATTGACGGTGATACCCTCAAAACTCCAAGCGGTGAAAGCCTGCGTTTATTAGGGATTGATGCTCCCGAGTTAGCTAAAATGAGAAATAGAATCGTTGTCGAATCTGGTTATCATTACGCAAAAGAGGCAAAAAAACGTTTGGAAGAACTCGCCCTCAATCAAACACTCACAACACAGGCTGAACAAAAAATATATGACACATATAAAAGACAGCTGGTTGAATTATTTGACAATAACCAACATTCAATAAATGAATTACTACTTTATGAAGGTCTAGTAATTTTTTATCCTTTTTCCAACTTAAGCACCGAACAATCTTCACGCTTTTTAAAAGCCCAACAAGCAGCAATAACAGCAGAACGTGGACTTTGGAAGAAAGTATTAAGTTTAAAACAAAGCTATCAACCAGTAATCGCCAATAAAAGAAGCAAAAGATTTTTTCCAAAAAATTGTGCTGGCGGAGAGAAAATAGCACCACAAAACCGTATAGCTTTTAAAACCGCCAAAGAAGCCTTAATGTTCGGTTATTATCCTGCCAGAGAATGTGAATTTTTACCAAAAGAATAAAATAATAGGCTAAATTAAAAAACAATTTATTTTAAGTCTTTAATAGAATAACGCAGAGGAGTTTTTATGTTACGCATTACAATAATCGGCGGAGGCCCCGGGGGATATACCGCAGCTTTTGCGGCGGCGAAAAGAGGTGCTTCCGTTACTTTAATAGAAGCTGAATCTTTGGGTGGAACCTGTTTAAACTGGGGCTGTATTCCAACCAAAACGATAAAAACAAGTGCTGATGCCATACTGCTCGGAAAACGCTTTGAAAGTTTGGGTTTAGAACAACCAACTAATTTTTCCATCAATATGAAAACTGTTGTAAATCGTAAAGACAGCGTTATTAATATCTTACGTAGTGGGCTTGAAAAAAAATGTTCCGCCTTAAAAATAAAGCTTATTGCCGGAAAAGCTTCTCTGTTGAACGAAAACACAGTTGAAGTAAAACTTAATGACAACACAAACACAAAAATTGAAAGTGATTTTATTATTATTGCAACAGGCTCTCGCAATTTAGAACTTAAAAACTTTGCCTTTGATCAAAAAAATATTTTATCCAGTGATGATATGTTAAATTTGGAATCAGTTCCCAAACGCCTATGTATTGTCGGCGGTGGTGTAATTGGTTGTGAAATGGCGTTCATTTATGCGGCTTTTGGCTCAAAAGTAACGATTATCGAAGCCCAAGATCGCCTTTTGCCTTTAGCTTCCGTTGACCTTGAACTAAGTAAACTTTTACAAAGAGAAGCCAAAAAAAGCGGTATTAACGTAATTGTAAAACAAAGTGTGCAAAGTTACGAACAAAATGAAAACGGTTTAAAAGTTACAATAAAAGCTATAGATAATGATAATACAACAGAGCTGGAAAGCGATACCGTATTAATCAGTGTCGGACGCATTCCCCAAACTCAAGGTTTAAATCTTGAACAAGTTGGTGTTTCAACTGATGAACGAGGCTGGATTAAAGTAAATGATTATCTTGAAAGCTCTATAAAGAATATTTATGCGATAGGCGATGTTCTGGGACCAACTAAAATAATGTTGGCTCATGTCGCTGCTGCCGAGGGGTTATGTGTAATCAAAAACATTTTTGGCGAAACTGAAAAAATGGACTACAGCGTTGTACCAAGTGCTATCTTCACAATGCCCGAAATAGGAACAGTCGGAATAACCGAACAAGAAGCCAAAGCAAAAGGCTTAGAGGTTAAAACCACATCAGTCTTAATGCGTGAGTTAGGAAAAGCCCACGCTCTCGGCGAACTTCCCGGCTTGGTTAAGCTAGTAGCGGAAACAAAAACGGGGCGTTTGCTTGGTGCAAATATTTCAGGGGCTTATGCGACCGAATTAATCGCTGAGTTAACTTTGGCGTTAAAAATGAGAGCAAGTGTTAAAGACATCGCCCAAACTATCCACGCCCACCCTACTTTATCAGAAGGGATTTTTGAAGCCGCCCTTTCTTTAAGCGAAGAAATATAAAAACATAGAACGGAGTAACCCTATTAAAAAAGTTACTCCGTTTTTTCATACACTTTGAAATAAGTATTATTTTAAAAGCCCTGTCTTTAAATGAAAATACGCTTTGGGTGTTGCTATTCTGCCTCTTGGGGTACGCTGTAAAAAACCACACTGAATCAAATATGGTTCATAAATATCTTCTAAAGTACGGACATCTTCCGAATTAATCGCTGAGTTAACTTTGGCGTTAAAAATGAGAGCAAGTGTTAAAGATATCGCCCAAACTATCCACGCTCACCCTACTCTATCAGAAGGGATTTTTGAAGCCGCCCTTTCTTTAAGCGAAGAAATGTAAAAACATAAAACGGAGTAACCCTATTAAAAAAGTTACTCCGTTTTTTCATACGCTTTGAAATAAGTATTATTTTAAAAGCCCTGTCTTTAAATGAAGATACGCTTTGGGTGTTGCTATTCTGCCTCTTGGGGTACGCTGTAAAAAACCACACTGAATCAAATATGGTTCATAAATATCTTCTAAAGTACGGACATCTTCCGAACAAGCCGTTGCCAAAGTCTTTAAACCAACAGGACCACCATTGTAAAACTCTATCAAAACTTGTAACATTTTTCTGTCCATATAATCCAAACCGATTTCATCAACGTCCATACGCTCCAAAGCCTGCGAAGCTTCTTCCACACCAAGTTTTTTGGCTCCGTTAACCGCACAAAAATCTCTGACACGGCGTAAAAGTCTGTTGGCAATACGCGGAGTTCCCCTAGAACGTTTACCAATTTCCAAAGCACCATCAGGACTAATTTTTACTTTTAAAATACGAGCTGTACGCGTAACTATTTTTGCAAGTTCATCAGGCGTATAAAACTCTAAGCGCTGTATTACGCCAAAACGATCTCGCAAAGGAGAAGACAACAAACCGATGCGTGTTGTTGCCCCAACTAAAGTAAAAGGTTCAAGGTCAATCTTAACGGTTCTTGCCGCCGGTCCTTGCCCTACGACCAAGTCTAATTTAAAATCTTCCATAGCTGGGTAAAGAACTTCTTCAACACTGATAGGCATACGGTGAATTTCATCAACAAAGAGAATATCGTGTTTACCCAAGTTGGTTAAAATCGCCGCCAAGTCTCCGCTACGTTCCAAGACAGGACCGGAAGTTGATACAAGATTAACCCCAAGTTCTGACGCCATAATTTGAGCCAGAGTTGTTTTTCCAAGACCGGGATTACCATAAAAAATAGTATGATCCAAAGCCTGACCTCGTTCTAAGGCGGCTTGGATATAGACTTTAAGGTTTTCTCTGAGTGCTTTGTGTCCTATAAAGTCATCAAGCCTTTTCGGACGAATAGTCTCATCAATATTATGTATATTTGAGGTTTCCACACCCTGATCGGAATGCGTCATCTCTTGCTCCTATACGTTGGTTATATCTCACATCTTTATTGTTTTGAACAGAAACAACCAAAAGTTAAACTTCTTTATCTTCGCCCAGATAACGAGGCAAGTTTCTTTAAGGCGGCTCTTAAAGCCCCGGAAACATCAAGCTCAGGGGTAGAGCTTAAAACTTCTCTAACAGTTTTTTCTGCTTCCTCTTCAGCATAACCCAAGTTTAACAAACCTGTTACCGCCTCTCTTAAAACAGACGGAGACGAGCCGCTTAAGATCATAGAACCACTACTAATATCATCTGTTTTAAGCTTATATTTCAGCTCTAAAAAGACATGCTGTGCCGTTTTCTTACCAATTCCCGAAACTCTGGTTAAAGCCTCAATATTGTCTTCCAAAACAATTTTTCTTAAATCATCAGGACGAAAAGTTGCTAGAATACTTAAAGCGGTTTTTGCTCCAACTTTGGAAATTGAAGTTAACAAAATAAAAGTTTGGCGTTCGTCCCAACTAAAAAAACCATATAATTCAAGAGCGTCTTCTCTAACCACAGTATAAAGATAAACACAAACAGTTTCACCTTTATTTGGCAATTGAGACAGACTTGCACTCGTCATAAAAACTTCATAACCAACACCACCGGCACTAAGTAAAATAGCCGAATTTGTTGTTGTTTCCAGTAAACGTCCTTCAATATAAGCGAGCATAAAAAATCTTCTGTTGTATGTTTGTTATTAAATAATAAAATAAAGTTGGCAAGATAAAAAATTGTTTTAAAAGAAAGAAAAGATGCCGATAAAATTGACTTATCTTTTAGTCAATAGAGTCATGCGTCGGCTGTTTAAATGACAAATAGCCGCCGCCAAAGCGTCTCCTGCGTCAACGCCCCAATCTTCTTTTACTCCAAGTAAGCGTGAAACCATAAAAGAAACTTGGCTTTTTTCAGCACCCCCGTTTCCAACCAAATTTTTTTTTATCACTCTTGGTTCAAAACTGTATACAGGTAATTTATATAAGGCACAAGCCGCAATCGCCACGCCTCTGGCTTGCCCGAGTTTTAAAGCAGATGAAACATTTTTATGGGTAAAAATATCTTCTACGCTTGCCTCATCTACTTTATGAAGTTTTAATATTTCAATAAGTTCAGAAAAAATTTCACCTAAACGCAAAGAAAACTCTTTTGCCTTTGGACGTATAATTCCACAAGCAACAAGTTTCAACACACCTGAACTTTCTTGAACAATACCCCAGCCCATGTTTTGCGAGCCGGGGTCTATTCCTATTACTTTAATATCTTTATTCATTATCTAAATTTCAAAAACGATTAGAGTTCCGACAACAATTCTTCAGGAATATCAAAATTAGAGAATACATTTTGAACATCATCATTATCTTCAAGTGTATCAATAAGTTTAAGTAATTTTCTGGCAACTTCGATATCAACGGCAATGGTATTTTGCGGAATCATTGCAAGTTGAGAGTCAAGCACAACGATTTTGGCATTTTCCAAAGCCTGGCGCAAATTATCAAAATCAACCGCTTTACAATGCAATTCCCAAGTATCATCGCTATCAATCACATCATCAATACCGGCTTCAAGACCTGCTTCCATAAGTTCATCTTCGGTATATTTCTTTTTATCAACGGAAAATACGCCTTTACGTTCAAACATCCAAGAAACACAGCCGGCTTCACCCATAGAGCCACCGCCCTTAGAAATAATACTGCGTACTTCGGCGACCGTACGATTACGGTTATCTGTTGCAACTTCGACTAAAATCGCAACACCGCCCGGACCGTAACCTTCATAAGTAATTTCGGCAAGGTCTCCGCCAGCTTCTTCGCCCGTACCCTTGCGAATAGCTGTGTCTATTTTATCTTTAGGTAGGTTAACTTCTTTCGCTGCTGCAATCGCTGCACGCAAGCGAGGGTTATAGTTCGGGTCTCCGCCTGATTTAGCAGCAATAATGATTTCTTTTGCCGCCTTGGTAAAATCTTTACCTTTTTTTGCGTCTTGACGACCTTTACGATGTTGAATATTTTTCCATTTACTATGTCCGGCCATTTTTCCTCCAAATATTTGTTTGCAATCTAATTTTTATTTTTAATATTAAAAAATTTTTATTAATTCAATATATTATTTATGAAAACAATTTAATCGCAAAGCTCTTTTTTAAATCCTAACCCTACGATAAAAATTTCCTTACTTTCCGAGCGAGAACTTTTGGGCTTAACAGTCTTAACTTTATCAAAAACACAACGCATTTCCTTCACAAATGCCTCATATTCAGGCCCCATAAAAATTTTTACGATAAAAGCACCCTCAGGCAATAAATGTTGTTTCGCCCGCTCTAAAGCCTCTCGACATAAGTCAGCAGAACGCATCTGATCGGTAAATTTATTGCCAATAGTACGAGGAGCCATATCACTCATAATAATATCAAAAGGTTCAAGTTGTTTAATCGCTTCTTCTATCTCCGGGCTAAGTTCAAAGACATCACCTTGCATAAACTTAACATTAACGGGAAAGGCCGTATGGGTTTCTTGTAAATCAACTCCAAGCACTTTTCCGCTAAAGCCGACAAGCTCTCCGGCACATAAGCTCCAAGACCCGGGAGCAGCTCCTAAATCTAAGACTTTCATACCCTTTTTAAAAAGTTTGAGTTTATCTTCAATTTCTTTTAGTTTATATACCGAACGAGCCGGATAATTGTCTTTCTTGGCTTGCAAAAAATAATAATCACGATATTTTTTCATATAATTATAACTTCAATTTTATCTCAATATGTTTTATATTTATTCTCTGCATATCCATTTTTAATAAACAAAGTATAAAAAGCACCAAATAAACCTATTGCAGCTAAACCTATTTTAGGCTTAATTTCGTACTTTATATTAAAAACTCAACTAAGCCAAGTTTAAATATAAATAATAATTACAGAATGTTACAAATAAAGACACGCTATTTATGCCAAATAATCAAAGAAAAATCAGACTTCAAGTCTATTCAGAAATTGGGTTAAAACAAAGTTTAAGCTCAGGAGAAGAAGCTTTTATTCTACGCTCTGTTTCAAACAATAATACTGCAACAAAAAATATAAATATTCCAAAGGCTATTTTAATCTTAGGGCTTGGCGACGACCCTAAATATCTTGAAACCTTACTAAATAAATATCACAAACAAAATATTCCAATTTATTATATAGAGAATGATGATTTTTTAAAGCAAATGAGTGCTGAATATTTAGCTAATATTCCTAGCTATTTAAAACGTATTAATAAAGAAGATTTAGAAGAGATACTTCAACACAAAACTCTTATTATACAATATCAACAAGCCGACACTCTTTTTCCATCATTTTGGTGGAGCATTATAAATAAAATCGAAATTTATCAAGATAATGCCTCATCTTTTCAAAAAACCACAGAAAAAACTTTGTTTTTAGTTAGTTCAGAAAAAAATCTTTTACATTTTGAACTGACAAACGCCTTTCAGAACGCCGGTTTTAAGATAATTCATATAGAAAAAGATTGTACGCACTTAAATCTAAAAACCCTTATCTATCAGCATAAACCGAGTTTATATTTCAGTTTAAATTGTGAAGGGTTTGGCACTTTCGGAGAAAAATTTTTCTTACTCCGAGAACTCGGCGTTGAATGTGCCTCTTGGTTTGTAGATAATCCATGGAACATTATAACTCTTTTAAAGTCTAAATTTTGGCAAGAACTTTATTTGTTTTGCACAGACAACAGTTTAATTCCCGATTTAAAAAAACTTGGAACAAAAAATATTACCCATCTTCCCTTGGCTTGTGATTCGGATATTTTTAAAGCTAAGTCCGAAAACCAAGACTCTCTATTCAAGTTTGATAAAAATAAAGATTCTTTAAAAAACAGCTTTAAAAATCATGAATCACGCCTGATTTTTGTGGGAAATTCCGCCTTTCCCAATAAAGTCGGCTTTTTCTCCGGATTAAAAATACCTATAGAAATCGAACGAGAAGCGGAACAATTTTATACAAACAGCCAAGGAGAACGCCCTGACTTTTTTTGGTGGCTTAAAAAATTAAATATTCAGCTTAGTTTAAACAATAAAAACTTTCGTCTCGCCGCCTTTGGTGCCGATAATAGCTCGGCTTTATGGCGTATGAATTGCATTAACGCTCTTTCCTTATATAATCCGCTTGTATATGGAGACTCAGCTTGGAAAAACTTACTTCCGCCAAGTGTAAAAGTTAACCCTCCTGTTGACTATTACTCTCAATTACCAACACTCTATAAGAAAAGTATGTTTACCTTAAATGCAACAAGCTTTTTATTACCTCAAGGCTTAAACCAACGTTGTTTTGATGTTTGGAGTAGTGGCGGTTTTTTAATCACAGATTATCACAAAGGCATGGATATTTTTCCATCTGATATGGTCAAACGGATCAGCTTTCATAAAAAAAATGAAATCTTGCCTCTACTTGACTCTTTTTTGGAAAATTCCAAACTCTATTTTGAGCTCAAAGATGAGTGGAACGCTCTTATTTTAAAAGAACATTCTTATAAACAGCGTATAGATTGTATATTAAAGCAAATTTTTGATTGACTTATAACATAAGCAACTTATTTGTTTTATATTAAATTTTTTCATATTCACAAATACCAGATTATTTTTTAGATATTCAAGTTAACAACAATGAATATAAAAAACTATAAGGATAAAAAATGAGTCATTTAACACCTCGCGAAATAGTACAAGAATTAGATAAATATATCATTGGACAAGGTGATGCAAAACGTATGGTCGCAATTGCCATGCGTAATCGTTGGCGTAGACAACACCTTGATAAAGAGCTTAAAGACGAAGTTTCTCCTAAAAATATTATTATGATAGGACCAACAGGCGTCGGAAAAACAGAAATAGCCAGACGCTTGGCAAAATTAAGCGGGGCTCCTTTTATCAAAGTAGAAGCTACGAAATATACCGAAGTCGGTTACGTTGGTCGAGATGTTGAATCAATGATCCGTGATTTAATGGAAATAGGCGTAAACTTAGTAAAAAAAGAAGCCGCCGAAGCCGTAAAAGAGCGTGCCGAATTACTCGCCGAAGAACGCCTATTAGATCTTCTTTTACCACCAAAACCAAAAGTAAATTATATTCAACCAAACAATGATTCAAACGTTGATTTTGTCGCTTACGGAGACGGACGACCACCCCTTCCGACAACACAATTATCTGATGAACAAAATACAAACACCACAGCATCAAGTGAAAGTAATTCAACCAGAGAAAAATTGCGTTCACTTTGGAAAGCGGGTAAGTTAAATGACCGTGAAGTTGAAATGGAAGTTGAAACAGCTACGGTTGGCATTGAAATTTTGTCTGTTCCCGGTTTAGAACAAGTTGGCGATCAGATGAAAGACCTTTTTGGAAAAGCGTTTCCGGCAAAGCGTCAAACAAAACGCTTTAAAATTGGAACCGCCTATGAAAATTTAATCCAACAAGAAAGCGAAAAGCTAATAGAACACGATAAAGTAATTGAAACTGCCAAAGAAAGAGTTGAACAAGGCGGTATCATATTCCTTGACGAAATAGACAAAATTGCCGTTGCCAACAGTGCAAATCGTGGTTCAGACGTATCTCGCGAAGGTGTTCAAAGAGATTTATTGCCTATCGTAGAAGGCAGTACGGTGAATACTAAATACGGAATGATCAAAACAGATCATATTTTATTTATCGCCGCCGGTGCGTTCCATTATGCCAAACCCGCAGATTTAATTCCAGAATTACAAGGACGCTTTCCGTTAAGAGTTGAACTTGAAGCTTTGGGAAAAGATGAATTTTTACGCATTTTACAAGAACCGGAAAATTCTTTGGTAAAACAATATTCTGCCCTATTAAAAACAGAAAACGTAGAACTTGACTTTAGCTCTGATGCGTTGGTAGAAATCTCTGCTTTTGCCGAAGAAACCAATAAAAACACGGAAAATATCGGGGCAAGAAGGTTATATACAATTATGGAACATATTTTGTCCGACCTGTCTTTTGAAGCTCCCGATAAAAATGGAGAAAAAATTACTATCGACAGCAACTATGTGAAAGAACATTTGACAGACGTGCGTGAAGATAAAGATTTAAGCCGTTATATATTATAAAAAACAAAACTCTTATCAACCCAACCTCTCAAAAAAGGATAAAGGTATGAAAAATATTCAAGCTCAAGCTAAATTATTAATGGAATTTTTACCTTATATTCGCAAGTTTAAAGGCGAAACAATCGTAATAAAATACGGCGGACACGCCATGACAAACGAAGCCTTGCAAAAAGCTTTTGCCTTAAATATTGCCTTATTGCAGTATGTGGGAATCAACGTTGTGGTCGTTCACGGTGGTGGCCCTCAAATTGGAAAAATGCTTGAACAGCTTAATATAAATTCTACCTTTCGCCAAGGCTTAAGGGTTACCGATGATGCCACCATGAATGTTGTTGAAATGGTCTTAGTCGGAAGAGTAAACAAAGAAATCGTCAACGCCCTTAACCAAAGTGGCGTTAAAGCCGTTGGTCTTTCCGGTAAAGACGGACAGATGATTAAAGCACGCAAAATGGAAATGGTCATACACAACCCAGCACACCAAGCACCGGAAATTATTGATCTTGGTAAAGTCGGCGAAGTTATGTTTATCGACACCAAACTGATTCATGCCCTTTTACGAGACAGCTATGTTCCTGTTATCGCTCCCGTTGGCGGCGATGAAGAAGGCGAAACTTATAATATTAATGCCGATGCCGTTGCCGGAGCGGTTGCCGGGGCTTTAAAAGCCAAACGACTGTTATTGTTAACAGACGTTGCCGGAATTATGGATAAAGACAAAAAATTGCTTAACTCTTTGGATATTTCAAGCGTATTGAGTTTATTTGAAGACGGAACTCTGCAAGGTGGTATGATTCCTAAAGTAAAGTGTGCCTTAGAAGCCCTGCAAGACGGAGTGGAAAAGGTAATTATCACTGACGGAAGAGTAGAAAACGGCATCTTATTAGAGCTTTTTACCGACCACGGCGTAGGCACGGAGCTTGTTCGTAAAAAAGCGTAAACACAGCTTTATTCGCAAATTAAAAGAATAATTTCAGTTACTTTTATAACCCACAAGTAAAACGATAAAAACACAAATAAAAGCAACATGTTGCTTATTGAAAAGAGAAAAACAATGCAAAGTTTATTCGCACCATATACTGATTCAATAGATTTTTTTAAAGGACACAACCCCTTTGATTTAATCAAAAAATATCTAAGTCCTCTTTATGTATACAATGAAGATGTTTTAAGAACTCGCTGTCGAGATTTTAAAAACCTATCTAAAGACTCAAAGTTTACCGTCAGTTATTCATCAAAAGCCAACAGCAATCCTTTTTTGCTTAATATTATGCGAGAAGAAGGAATCGACGTTGATGTAATGTCTCCGGGCGAGCTTTGTACCGCCTTAGCCGCAGGATACACAAAAGAACATATCAGTTATGTTTCTAACAATATCTCAAGCGAAGAAATGCTCTTAGGAACAAAAAATTGTAAAATAATCGGTCTTGATTCTCTGGCACAACTTGAAATGTTTGGAAAAGTTTCACCAAACTCAAAAGTAATGTTGCGTTTTAATCCCGGAATAGGAGCAGGACACCATAAAAAAGTTATCACGGCAGGAAAAGAAACCAAGTTTGGAGTCAACCCCGATGAGCTTCCTGATGTACAAGACATTTTAAAAGAATATAATCTACAACTTACAGGCATAAACCAACATATTGGCTCTTTGTTTATGGAGCCAAGTTCTTACCTTCAAGCTGTAGAATGGTTGCTTGATTTTGCCGAACAACTCGATTTAAAACAGCTTGAAATCATTGATTTTGGAGGCGGTTTTGGAATTCCTTATCATAAACACGCCTCAGAACCACGCCTTGATTTAAAACAAACAGGGGAAAAACTTGATTCTCTTCTTACAAGTTTCCGCAAAAAAACAGGCTATAACGGCTCATTTATGATAGAACCCGGGCGTTATATTCCTGCGGAATCAGGTTTGGTTTTAGGAACAGTATATTCAACCAAACAAAACGCCGAAACAACGTTTGTTGGAACCGATATTGGGTTTAATATTCTTGCCCGCCCCATGCTTTATGATGCCTATCACGAAATAGAAGTATTTCGTGAAAATTACGATAAAGAAGAGGCTGTGGAGTTTATTCCGCAAACAATAACGGGAAATATCTGTGAAAGCGGAGATATTTTGGCAAAAATGCGTAATTTGCCGGAAATAAATGAGGGCGATCTTGTTGCTTTGTTAGATGCGGGGGCTTATGGTTTTTCCATGAGTTCAAATTATAATATGCGCCTGCGTCCTGCCGAACTTCTTATTACAAGCTCAGGGAAATTGGAACTTATTAGAAAAAGACAAAGTATCACCGATTTGTTTAATTCAATTGAAATAAAAAATCCCTCAAAAGATTTAACTACTCTGCTTAATACAGTGATAAGTTAAGAAAATAAATGTTAAAGAAATTTACCAATACCAAAACAACATTTAACCCCAATCAAGAACTTGGTCTTAAACAAATTTGGAACTTAACCTTTCCACAAATACTAATGACTATTTTCCATTTTGGTATTGGTTTTACCGATGTGGTTGTTGCCGGACGTATCAGCCCCGATGTTCAGGCAGTAATCGGAATAGTAACACAATGTCAGTTTGTGCTTATAGTAATCGCTACGGCATTGGCAAACGCCTCAGTAGCCTCTATAAGCCAAGCTATCGGTGCAAGACTTAATCTAAGGGCAATTCGTTATACCGGTCTATCGTTAGGTTTAGGGCTTGTTTTTTGTCTTTTGGTCTTACCTGTTGCTATCATCTTTCAACAAACTTTTCTAAACTTGTTGCATGTTTCTGACCAGTTAATGCCCACAACAAAAAACTTTTGGCAAATCTATCTTTTAGCATTACCCGCCCACTATTTACTCGTTTTGAGCAACGCAGTTTTTAGGGCATACAAAGCCGTTTATCTTCCACTTATTACTACATTTATAGTATTTTTGATCAACGCCTTTTTAGATCTTGGTTTTGGACTTGGTTGGTTTGGATTGCCTGCTTTTGGGGCAAACGCAATTGCTTGGGCAAGCTTAATTTCAGTCTTTGCCGGAGCTGTCTTTAACTTTGTAATGCTCATAAAACTCCAATTATTTAAAAGCGAATCCATTGCCAGTTGGCGTTGGAACAAAGCAGCTCTTCCTTATTTGATAAAAGTTGCCATACCCTCTGCCGGAATGCAACTTTTATGGCAAATCGGCTACCTTGTGTTAATTGGAATAACCAACGCATTGCCGAAAAACAGCGAAACCGCTATGGCGGGAATGACCGCCGGTATGCGTGTTGAATCAATGTTATTCATGCCGGCTTTGGCTTTTAACTTAACCGGAGCCGTCTTAATCGGAAATTGCCTCGGAGCAGGGAAAAAACTTGAAGCCAAAAGAGTCGGGTTAAAAATCTTAGGTCTTGGTTGTGGAACAATGAGCAGTTTTGCAGCAATATTATGGTTTTTTGTTCCAACAATAGCCGCCTTTGTTGCCCCTGATCCCGCTGTTATGCAAGAATGTATGAATTATCTGAAATTTAACATTCTTTCTACGCCATTTACCGTTGCCAGCATGATTTTAACAGGCTTACTCAGCGGTGCCGGTGCAACTATTTATCCATTTTATGCCAATAGTTTTTCTATTTGGTGTGTCCGCCTACCCCTTGCCTATATCATGGGGCATATTATTTGGAAAAACGCCTCGGGAGTGTTTTTTGCCATGTTGATTTCTCAAATGGTGCAATCAAGTCTTTGTTTATATATCTTTTTATTTAAAAATTGGACAAGATTTGCACAACGTGGCGGAAACAAAACAACATAAAAAAGCAACAAAAGGAAAACAGCATGTTTGGAGCAATCGCAGGTGATATTATCGGCAGTCCTTATGAATTTACCGTAAATAACATCAAAACAACTGAGTTTCCATTATTTACACAAAAGTCAATATTTACAGATGATACCGTTATGACTGTTGCCGTTGCCGTCGGAATAATGAAAGGCTTTGGAAATATTGAAAAAACAAAAGAAAACATTATCCAAGCCATGCATCTTTATGGTCATATGTTTCCAAATGTCGGTTATGGGCAAAAGTTTTATTTATGGCTGTGCAACAAAGACAGAAAGCCCTACAACAGCTATGGAAATGGTTCTGCCATGCGGGTTTCACCAGTCGCATGGGCTTATAACGACCTTGCAACAGTTGAAGATTATGCAAAGCTGAGTGCTGAAATAACCCACAACCACTCGGAAGGAATTAAAGGGGCTTGTGCCACGGCTTCCGCTATATATATGGCTCGCACGGGAGCTTCTCAAACAGAGATTAAACAATATATTACTTTACGTTACGAATATAACCTTGAACGCAGTTTAGCAGAGATACGCCCGCAATATACTCATGTTGAAAGTTGCCAAGAGTCTGTACCTCAAGCAATTATCGCTTTTTTGGAAAGTAACAATTTTGAAGATGCAATTCGTAAAGCCGTCTCTTTAGGCGGAGACAGCGACACAATAGCGGCAATTACAGGCAGTATCGCCGAAGCTTTTTATGGCGGTGTACCTGAAGATATTATGCAACAATGTTTGTTGCGGCTTGATAAACGCCTTATACAAGCTATAACAGACTTTAATCATTGGTTAAAAAGAAATTAATCTTAGAATAAAGATTTTGTCTGTTTCATCTTAAGACAATTGCAAAGCTCCGTTTTGCGTTCTTTCATCATGGTTTTACACTCTGTATCTACATAAAATAAAACGTCTTAGGTCTCAGCAACACTCTTTTTACAGAAAAATTAAATTTTATCTTTGTTTCGAGGATATACCCCCCCCCGAAGCCCCGAGTACACTACCCTATTCTTGTTTTTTGGAGTGTCTTCCTAAAAGAAGGCTCTTTGAGATTATTATGCAATAGTTTCATCTTTTTATTGACAGACACTTTCTTTCATTATATAAAATGACTGACCAGTCAGTTTTTCTAATTAAGCAATCAATAAAACAGTGTAAAGAAGGTCTCTGATGAATAAAAAAATACTTTTTGTTCCGATTATTCTTATTATTCTCGGCATATACTTTTATAGAACAACTCAGAATCAAATTCCCAACGCTCTCACGGGATATATTTCAGTCGAAACCATCTATATGGCGGCTCCTGTTTCCGGAGAGTTAAAATCTCTATACGTCAAAAAAGGAGAACCCGTTAAACTCGGGCAAAAACTTTTTTCCCTAGACGAAACCACCAACTCGGCACAAATTCAACAAGTTGAGGCAAGTATCAGCCAACATCAAGCACAAATCGAGTTGGAAAAAGCTATGTTGGCACGTTCAAAAGACAATTTGGCGATTGCCTTGGCGGAATCTGAACGCACGGAACAAGATTTTCAGCGTTATAAAAATATTTTGGCAAAAAATAAAGGTGCGGTTTCTGAAATTAACATAGATCACGCGCGCATCGCCGCAAAAAGTGCAAAGATAGAATACAATGTTGTGGCAAAAAACGTTGAAGCCGCTACTGCCAATATAAAAATTGCAGAAAGCCAAAAAAATAACGCACTCGCAGAAAAAGACATACTTCTTCGCCATAAAGCGGAGTTAAGCCCGGTCTCCCCCGTTCAAGGCACGATTGAAGATGTTTTTATTCAACAAGGAGAATGGGGCGTTGCCAATCAAGCTGTTTTAAGCATTATACCAAATGATAATATAAAACTGCGTTTTTATGTGGGAGCAAAAGACTTACCCAAATATCAAACAGGTACGGTGATTCATTTCAATATTATCGGCTCAGACAAAACTCGCTCGGCAACAATAAATTATATCGCCCCAAAACCAGAATTTACGCCACCCGTTATCTACAGCCTCAATACCAGTGAAAAATTAGTATTTTGTATAGAAGCAAAACCTGATGACATAAAAGATTTAAGCTCAGGTCAACCGATTGAAATTGCACTCTCAAAATAAAAACGGCTTACCAATGAATACAAACTCAAAACCAAACCCCAGTCCTCTTCCAACTAAACAAAATGCTGAACAAAATCCTGAAAACACAAATTATGCCATTAATGTTCATAACTTGAATAAATCTTTTGGAACAAAACACGTTGTGCAAAACGTTTCAATCGAAGTAAAAAAAGGACACATTACAGGTTTTTTAGGACCAAACGGTTCAGGAAAAACAACAACTTTACGCCTACTTTGTGGATTATTAACAGCAGATAGCGGAGAAGGTAAGGTTTTAGGTTTAAACTTTAGAAAAGATAGAGAACAAATTAAACGCCAAACAGGCTATATGACTCAAAAATTTTCATTGTATGATGATTTGAGTATAGAAGAAAATTTAGTTTTTATGGCACGCATTCACGAACTGCCAAACTATAAAGACAAAGTAAACATCACGCTAAACAGACTCAAGTTATATGATAGACGAAAACAACTTGCCGGAACTTTATCCGGAGGTTGGAAACAACGCTTGGCTCTTGCAACTGCAACCCTCCACAACCCTAAATTGCTTTTATTGGACGAACCCACAGCGGGCGTTGACCCAAAAGCCAGAAGAGATTTTTGGGACGAAATTCATGATTTGGCAACAGGTGGATTAACCGTTTTGGTCTCTACCCATTATATGGACGAAGCCGAACGTTGTCATGATATAGGTTATATTTTAAACGGTTCACTGATTGCAAGAGGTAGCAGTGAGGAAATTATCAAACAATCAAAGCTGATTACTTTTGAAGCTGAGTGCGAGGGTAGCGGCGAAACAATCAAAACCCTTCAACAACAAGACGGAGTCATCAGTGCTTCGGCTTTTGGCAAAAGACTTCATATTAGCGGACTAGATCGAGATAAATTACTTAAAGCAATCAGCAATAGCCATACTGACAAAAACAGATGGTCTGAAGTAGAAAGCTCTCTGGAAGATGTTTTTATTTACTTTATGACAGACAAAAAGGATCATCGGTACTCAGAATGAACCAATTTTTATCATTAAACCGTATTTACGCTGTTTTAGCTAAAGAATTCACACAACTAAAAAGAGAACGCACCACTTATGCAATGATTTTACTCTTGCCAGTTATTCAAATTTTAGTTTTTGGTTATGCTATAAATAACGACCCACACCACCTACCGACGGCTGTATTATCTAAAGATTATAGTTCAGTCGCAAAATCTATTGTTACTGCCTTTGAAAACACAAAATACTTTAAAATAGATCATGTTGTTACATCTGAGCTTGAACTAAACGCCTTGTTAAAACAAGGTAAAGTACAATTTGCAATCACTATTCCCGAAGATTTCACCTATAATTTTGTTAACAGAAAAAAAGCCCAAGTTCTCTTAGAAGCTGATGCTGCCGACCCTACAACTATCGCTTCGGCAATTTCGGCTGCCAACGGTTTAGCTCAAGAAGCCTTAACCCAAGAACGAGCCAAGCTTGGTTTTCCCCCACAAAAAAATGACTTTGAAGTTATTGTACATAAACTTTATAACCCTGAAAATATTACAACTTTTAATATAATTCCCGGTTTGTTGAGTGTAATTTTAACTATGACTTTAGTAATGCAAACCGCCCTCGCCGTAACTAGAGAAATAGAACGTGGAACAATGGAAAGCCTTTTATCTACTCCCGCTACTTCTGTTGAAATCATGATTGGTAAACTAAGCCCCTATGTTTTAGTTGGCTTTGCTCAAACTATTGTCGCTTTAAGTATTGCCAGACTTTTATTTAACTTGCCCTTGCCAAACAGCTCTGGAGCTTGGCTAGCGTTTAGTATAGGAGTTGTTCTGTTTATTTTGGGCAATCTTGCGATAGGTTACCTTGTCTCAACTCTTGCCAAAAGCCAACTTCAAGCCATGCAAATGTCTTTGTTTTATATGTTGCCGTCCATGTTTTTAACAGGGTTTGCCTTTCCATTTTACGGAATGCCTTTTTGGGCTCAAAAAATAGGCTCATTTATTCCGGGTACACATTTTTTAAGAATAATACGCGGAGCATTATTGAAAAACCAACAATTAAGCGATATGACTCCTAGTCTCTTAGCATTATCAATTATCGTAATAACAGTGTGTAGTTTTGCTGTGTTACGTTCTCGCAAAACCTTAGATTAAAAACATAATTATTTAAAAGAGTTAAAACAATGCATAAAAACAAATTAAACCAAGATAATAAAGTTGAAGCTAAACGTGTTGCGATTTTAAATTCAGCCCTATCTGAATTTATAAAAAAAGGCTTTAATACTACACGCATTGAAGATATTGCCAAACAAGCGGGAGTCGCCAAAGGCACTATTTATTTATATTTTAATAATAAAAATACACTCTTTGAAGAGGTAATCAGGCAAAATATAAAACTCGTATTAAATACTTTGAACACTACAATTCAAACAAATGAGTTAAAAGCTCAACAGCCGGAAGGACACAAAACAAACGCCCACGAATTATTACAAAATATTATGCTCAATATTCTAGGTACACTACAAACGACTAACGCCGGAGATGCCTTAAGGCTATTGATTAGAGAGGGGTTACTGTTTCCTGAGTTAACCGCCTTTTATCACCAAGAATTTATCACACCGATCTTAAATCAATATAGATATATTTTAAAAAAAGCTTATGATAATAAAGAAATAAAAGTTAAAGAGTTATCAGACTATCCACAAATTCTGGTTGCTCCTCTAGTTTTTGGAATAATATGGCAAACCGTTTTTTCAAATAAAGAGCCAATTAATCTGGAAGAAATGCTCAAAGTTCACCTAAAAAATATCTTTATAAAATAACAACAAATTAATATAGTGGCATTCATATCAAAAATATCAGGATTAATGACTTCATGAAGCTATTGCGTTTTTTCTTACGTTTTTTTCTATTATTTATCATACTAATAATTCCGCAAATCCTTTGGGGGTTATATTTTGTACAGGATAAAATTATAGCCGAGACGCAATCCTGCACCTGCCCTGATGTGCATATTATATGGGGACAAAAGCATATTGATGCGTCTATCCCCGAAGAGCTTAAACAGTATGATTTTGATACAACAGAAGCCTATCTTGAAGAACGACGTGAACGTGCCATTCCACTTTTCTTGAACTTTCAACCTGTTTACCCTATCTATGTTTTTACGGGAACAGTTATCGGTAAAGATCGGGTGTCGGAACATGACCCTTGGAACCCTGTTATTAAAGCAGATAAAATATACACAACAGGCGAACAGGAAATTCAAATTCTTTTTATTCTTCAAGGAATAATCCTGTTTATCTTATTACTGACCTACACAGTTTTGCGAAAACTTTGGAGCGTCGTTAAAAGTAAGAGTAAGTAAAATCATAAATCAGAATAATTATAACGGAGACTGATATGAGCGTCATAAAAAATATTCAACGAGAACAATATTATTTTACAGGACAAACCTTTTTTAAATTATTTAATACAGACATTAATGTCTCAATTGATTTAAAAGCTCCTGATTTTAATTTTGCTGAAAAATGTGCCGTAGCACTTAACAATATGAAGCCTGAAACCATTGATAAACTTTGTGAATTTTCCATTTTATATTGTTATGACTTTTGTGATGCGATTGGAGCAGAGGCACCAAAGTTAGAAACAAAACGAGATATTCTAAAATATATTAAACCCCAAGATCTAATCGTAAATATCCCAAAAGACAACAGCACGGTAATAAAACTGTTTATGGAATGTAACTGGGAAGAAGAGCACGACATGGAATGGCTCATTAAAGATGATAAAATCTTATATGTCGGAGCTTGTAGCGATGAACCTGTTTATGCCGAAGAGTCATATTATCATAATTCATGGAACTATGCGAACTTAAAAACAACTCGTAAGATTAATACTCCATTTTAATTTCTATAACCATACTGGACTTATTTTTTTTATACTATATAATAACAGCTATTATTATATTTTTATAAAAGGAGTTAACTAATGAAAAGGAATACACTTTTTTCAAGCCTATGTCTCAATGTTTTTATTTTGCTATTAGCGACTATGCCGGCTTTAGCAAGCTCTCAGACTAACTGGTCAAATATCCAAACCTCAACAATAGCTCAAGCACTCACTCTCCCTGACGATACTCGGGTTATTTTAGAAGGAACAATTACATCTTTAAATCGCCACGAAAGATATGAATTGCGTGATGCTACCGGCACTGTGGTTGTTGATATTGATGACGATTTATGGCGTGGTCAAAGATTCGTCTCCGGACAAAAAGTAAGAATTTTTGGCGAAGTAGATGTAAAAAGCAACCGTATTGAAATTGATGCAAGCAGAGTAGAAGTCGTATCTGCTACAAATAGTCCACAAAATAATAGCGGTTGGGGAAGTCTAACTCTTACAACAATAGCCAAAGCCATCACACTCCCAGATGATACTCAAGTCATTTTAGAAGGAACAGTTACACCTTTAAATCGTCGTGAAAGATATGAATTGCGTGATGCTACCGGCACTGTGGTTGTTGATATTGATGACGATATTATGGGAAGAGCACCTCTCGCAAAAGGGCAACGCATTCGAGTCTTTGGCGAAGTTGATATAAAACGTAACAGCATTGAAATTGACGCTAACAGAATAGAAATAATACAATAATAACAGTACAGCATTTAATAAAAAGCATCGGCATTATGTCGGTGCTTTTTTTATATTAAAAAGACTATTGCAATACTACGTTTTGCGTTCTTTTTTTCATCATTTTGTACCATGCTGGTACTCAGTATAAGATGTCTTAATACACAAAATTCACTAAGTTAACAGGAAACTTTATCTTATCTATGTATTTTTTAAGCTTTTCATGACAAAAGTTGTTTTGAGACTATTTACAATAATCTTAATTTACTTTTTATCTTTAGCATATAAAATAAAATCTTCTAAGGAAATGGCTTTAGCAAACAAAAAGCCCTGCCCTTTTTCTACTCCAAGTTCAGCCAACATTTGTTGCTGTTCTATAGTCTCTATACCTTCTGCCACAATAGTGGCATTATAAAGTTTAGCCCCTTGAACACTCATAACAATCGCAGAATATGAACGCTCTTCATAAATATTTGAAACAAGGGAATAGTCGAGTTTTAGCTCAGAAAAAGGCAATTGTGATAACAACGAAATTGAAGCATAACCTGTTCCAAAATCATCTAGCGAGAGTTTTATTCCATTTTTAATTAAACAATTAAAGTTTTCTTGTACAATATTATCAGAAAAAGAAAGTTTGCTTGTCTCTATAACTTCAACAACAAGCCTATTCGAATCAATTTGTTTTTCTGACAACAGATTGCAAATACGTTGTCCAAAATTTGCGTTAGAAAAAGTGCTGGGAGAAAGATTAAGAGAAAGAGGAATATGATGCAATTCAGAGGGCATACTTTCCAAATAAGAAACTATAGTCTCAACACTAGTCCACTCCAACTCATGAAGCATACGGTGCGTTTCTGCTATCTTAAATATTTCAGGCGGGCTAAAATATCTTGAAGTATTATTTGGTTGCCATGCTCTCAAAAGACTTTCGGCACCAACGCAACTGCTATCGGTCAAAGACACTTTAGGTTGTAACCATAAAGGCATCCGCTTTTCTTCAATCCACTGTTCAATATAATAACGTATTTTTTTCTCTTTATGAATTTGGTGCATCACATTAGACTCAAAATAGCGAATACTACCATCACTAAAACGCTCGGCAAAAGCCAAAGTTCGTAAAAAACGCATTGGATTTTTTATATTTTCAGGAGCAACTTCAAAACCTCCAATACTCAAACAAGGCTTAATCATTTTATTATGCGAATGTTCATTAGTGCTTAAGATATTATAAATTTGAAGGGCTATCCCTTTTTCTTCAACTTTTTCAATTCGAATATTTTGTAATATTAAAACAAAAGAACGATCTGAAAAACAATATACTTGGGTCTTATATATAGCCAACCAGTCTTCCTTAGTTAGTTGGAGTAATTTCTGACTCATGTTGTTAATAAACATATCCGCCCACTTATAACCCAGCTCTTGGACTAAATCTCTTAAATTACAAATATCAATTAACAACAACGAACGGTGTATTTGTTGATCTTGTCTATAATTTTCTTCTATATCTTTTTGCAAGGCTCTTCTATTTGGTAATCCTGAAAGGACATCAAAATAAAGCTGTCGTCCTCTCTCTTTTTCTCGCTGTAAAAGAAAAATAACAGCAAACAAAATAAGTACAGAGAATGAAAAACTTCCTATAAAACGCCGTGCCATTAAATTAATAATCAAATCTCGTTCATTAGGAGAAATAAAAAAGATTATGACCAAAGGAAATTCTATAATAAAAAAACGCCATAATACAAGGATAGCCCCTGATTTTATATTAAGATAATCTTTGTTATATTTCTGGTAATAATAATGAAGAAGAGAAGAGCTAAGCACAATAGAAAAAATATTAAAAAATGGAAACGACCAATGCGTAATACCACCTAAAAGCAAACGCCCCCCAAAGGCAAAACACCCTACAATTATGGCGTTTCTCCAACCACCCAAAAAGCCTGCCAAAAAAATGAAGTCTGTTAAAATTAGTGTTTCTATCGGTACTTTTAAACCACCAGTCATTAAAAGCAAAAGTATCAGGCAAGATACACCAAAAAATATCCCCAAAATATAATCATTTTTACGTGAAAGCTTCTGGAAATCATAAAAAATCAGAAAAGTTGAAAAAAGCCCTATTAAGGCGATTGCCTGTAAAAATACACGGGGAAAAATAGAAATAGCTTCAGGAATAGCACGCAACAAACCGGAATAAAATAGATCTATAAGCATACAGCACTCTTCTTGATTTAGAATTGTATTAACGAGAAAGGTTCAACACAAGAGAATCTACATTACAAATAAATACAGACAAATACCATAAACATGATAATTATAGCTAATACTCTTAAGCTTGTCCAGCATAAAAAAAAACGACCGAATACTTTTACGTATTCAGTCGTTTTTTTTGGGAAACGCACAGTTATTTCGTTTGGCAAGGCACGAGGTTTTTTTGAAGCAAGAGTGGACTCTTCCGTCCATGACTATTTTAAAAAAAGTGAAGTAACGCCAAACGGAATAAATCAGCGTTTCCTTAATTATTTTTGATTTTTTATTCCTTTAGCCCCAATATCTGTTCTGTATTGTGAATATGGCATATCAATACAAGAAACACCTTGGTAGCCGAGCTTAATAGCCTCATCTAAGCTTGGTGCCAGTGCGGTTACGCATAAAACACGCCCGCCGGTTGAACTCAGCACTCCATTTTCAAGCTTAGTACCTGAATGAAAAACTTTAAGCTTATTATCGGCGAGTTTTTCAGCTTCGGTGATTCCTTTGATTTCCATGCCTTTTTTATAACTACCGGGGTAGCCTTCAGCGGCGATAACAATGCCAACGGATACATCATCAGAAACATTGATTTTATCTTTATATAAAGCACCTTTAATACAACTTGACATTAAATCCAGCAGGTTATCTTCAAGACGCATTAATAAAGGTTGGCATTCAGGGTCGCCAAAACGCACGTTAAACTCAACAACTTTAATACCGCTTTTAGTCAACATCAAGCCGGCATATAAAATCCCTTTAAACGGGTGTCCTTCTTTCTTTAAATGCTCTAAAACGGGCTTAAAAATTAAATCTAGTATTTCTTGGTGTCTGTTTTCAAGCACTAAAGGCATGGGGCTATAAGCACCCATTCCACCGGTATTAGGACCTTTGTCATCATCATAAACCCTCTTGTGATCTTGGGCTGATGGCAACAACAAGGCTCTTTCGCCATCACAAAACGCCAAGCAAGAGACTTCTTCGCCTTCCATCATTTCTTCAATAACGACTTTTGAGCCAGAATCTTTAAAGATATTGCCCACCATGATTTCTTCTAAAGCCCCGAGAGCTTCGGTCATATTCATAGCGACAACAACGCCTTTTCCTGCGGCTAACCCATCAGCTTTAATAACAATCGGAGCACCCTTGGCTTTAACATAAGCGACAGCATCATCATAATTATCAAAAGCTCCAAATTCAGCAGTCGGCACACCGGCAGCATACATAACATCTTTAGCAAAACTCTTACTACCTTCTAATTTAGCAGCATAAGCATCAGGACCAAAACAAGCGATACCGGCATCTCTACAGGCATCAACAATACCTAAAGTTAAAGGAAGCTCAGGAGCAGGCACAACAAGGTTAATGCCCTCTTGAATACAAAGATTAACTAAACCTTTAATATCATCAACTTCAACAGGCACATTAGTCGCTATCCCCGCTGTTCCACCGTTGCCAGGAGCAACAAAAATTTCTTTTATACGAGGGTCTTGTTTTAACTTCCAGACAAGTGCGTGTTCTCTGCCACCTTGACCAATTACTAAAATACGCATGTAAAACTCCTAATATGGTTCTTAAATTTAATAACTTTATTTTTTAACTTTGACATTTGAATACTACTTAAATATGACAATTTAAAATCATTTTAAATCAACGCTAAAATATATCTAGCTTCTTTTTTGCATTCATTTTAATATTATTAGCATTCGCTTACTCAATGCATCATAAACCGAGATGAAAAAAAAATGTAGTAAAAAAATGCAAAAAATAATATTAAAAATCTTTATATGAAAAATCAGAATAAAAAGACTAACTAAAGGACTATATTATGAGTAAATATCGTTTTATAAAAGAATATGACGAACCTAGCCTACATAAAATTCAAGAAGACGGTTTAAAATATACCCTTAATCACGCCTTTAATGGTAGTTTACAATACAAAAAAAAATTAAGCGATGCCGGTTATCAGCCGGGAGATATAAAAACCCTCGACCAAATCACAAAACTGCCTTTTACTACTGCTGATGATTTAAAAGACGGTTATCCCCTCCCCCTACTTAGCGTTCCTACAAGCGAAGTAGTTAGGGTTCACTCTTCTTCAGGTACAACGGGAAAACGCAAAGTCTTGGCCTATACCGCCAATGATATTTATAATTTTAATTTACAAATGGCTCGTTGTTATGAACTTGCTGAATTAACCACAGAAGACCGTGTACAAATTTGCGTAGGTTATGGACTTTGGACAGCAGGAGCTGGCTTTCAACTAGGCAGTGAAATGTTTGGGGCTTTAACCGTTCCTGTTGGACCGGGCAACCTTGAGATTCAGCTTCAATTATTAGTCGATTTAAAAACGACCTGTCTTGGTGCTACGGCCTCTATGGCTCTTTTAATGGCGGAAGAAGTAGAAAGACATAATCTACATGACCAAATCGCCTTAAAAAAGATTATTTTCGGTGCCGAAGCCCACAGCAAAAAAATGCGTAAAAATTTTGAAGCGAGATTAGGCTTAGAACATAGCTTTGATATTGCCGGCATGACAGAAATGTATGGACCGGGAACAGCTCTTGAGTGTACGGCTCACGAAGGTTTACACTATTGGGGCGATAATTTTATTCATGAAATTATTAATCCTGAAACTTTACAACCTGTAGCGATTGGCGAAGTCGGAGAATTGGTTGTAACCAGTTTAAGAAAAGAAGCCGCCCCGTTAATCCGTTATCGCACAAGAGACTTAACCCGATTATTGCCGGGAACTTGTGCTTGTGGTTTAAAAGTTCCAAGACATGACCATATTTTAGGGCGTTCTGATGATATGATTATTGTTAGAGGCGTTAATATTTACCCTGGTCAATTACTCGAAATAATTCATCATTTCCCAGAATTAGACTCTGAATATCAAATTATTTTAAGTAGAAAAGACGGAAAAGACATGTTTGATTTAAAAATTGAAAGTAAAGAAAACATGAACTTTGACCGCCCCACTCTAGCGACAAAAATAGAGCGAGAAATTCACAAACATCTTATCGTCAGTGCTAAAGTCGAGATTGTCGATTATGGCTCACTGCCTCGCTCATTTGGCAAAAGCAAAAGGACTATTGATACTCGTTTTGAGTAGAGGGTTGAAAAAATTATCTAGACCCAACATAATATATATAAATTCCATCAAATGAAGTGCATACCTGCATAGTAATGTAAATTATACATATAGACTAAAAAAGTAATAAGTAATTCAACTAGAATAACTACGATAGAGTACTTTATGAGCTTTATATTATTTCCCGCACCTAGTAATGCTATCCCCAAAAACAACACAATGTTAATGAAGATATATGCTATAACAGTAGTTAGTTTATGCCCACCAGTTTCTTCACTGCCTGAGCTTGGAATTGATTGAAAAACGATAAACGCCAAAGATATGCAAATAAAATAGGCTAGACAAAGAATAAACAGAGATACGAATAACTTTCTTATTTTCATGGTATTTCCCAAAATAGAATAGTTGTTGCGTTATCTAGGTTAGAATAAAATAAATCTGGACTATCGATGTTAAACCGTCCAACATTTGTGGCAAAAGACCTGAATGAATAATGTGGAAATCGGCTACCATTCCATAGATCTATATGACCACCTGTAGGGAATTTACTTCCTTCTGGTATCCAATAATTGGCAAAATAAACTACACCTGTTTTATTTGTTATCTTGCTTCTCCAGTCTTTACTGGTGATGTTAATAGACTTAGGCCAATTCGCTAAATATCTTTTATCCAACCATTCTGCCAACTCTTTCGCTCTTAATACATGTTTTTCATCTTTATGATAGTTACAAGTGACGCCTTTAAATGTTTTCAATGAAGCACCGGCATGTTGTAAACACACACTTAGACGAATTGCACATTGGTTATCGAAAGCAGGGTTTGTACCAAAAATTTCGTCCCACAATGAACCATCTGATGGTTTGTTGCATGGTGCAGCTTCGGGATAAGCACTCCATAATTCTTTAAAAGTAATAACTTTTAAAGGTTCTTTTTTGTGTGATTGAGGTATATTATTAGTGGCAGCCTTGCTTGGAATATTAGGCATATTTTATATCTCCTTGACCATAAAAAATTATTACACACCTTTTTCAACAGCATCTTCCCCCCCAAAACACTATAAAGTTTTCAGCACTTTGTAGAGAGTCAATTCTTTGTGTATATCCATATTCATCGGTGCGTCCAAAATATGTTTTACCATTTACTAATTCAATAAAATAAGGATAATACGCAATAGGCTGACCAGTGGTTTTATTTATAGCTAAAATTTGTTCATCATAATTACATTCACTCTCAAAATTTGCACTTTGTGGAGATATAATTTCATCGCTTAAAAGAGTTACATCAAGGGTTGCATTAGGACACCCCGAGGTTATTGTTGCACCGCAAGCAGTTCTTGAACCAATATGAGCCACTTGGCGACCACGTCCAAATACACTTTTTGCACCAGTTATAATTGGATTTGGACCATGTTCAGGACAGTCATAAATATCACCAACTCTGGCTATAGGTCTACCATGAACCATAATGGTTTCTGCCCCTGTAATGATTTTTCCACCGTGACTTCCTGTATCACCAAGACACGCAATAGGAACTTGTGCCATAATAACATACCCCTGTTTATTAGTATTCTCCTGAAATAATTATGTTCTTGTCTTATTAAGGCTAAATTTTTAACACATTTTGACACATAATTTTAAATAAAACAACTCTAAACAAACAATATAAACAATCTACAACAATAAAAGCCCTTTCTTTTTTAATAAGGGCTTTTATTAGGTCTAACACACCGTGATTATTATAAGAAAGTATAAAAAACTTACACAACAAACTTCCTATCGCTTAAGCTCTTATAACAGCCCGGTAAACTTCCAAAATGGATATAATCCAATCAATAAAAACAAGAACGTAGCGACTGTCTTTATCGTACCAATCACAATAAAGTCTTTCATCTTAATTATCCCAACGCTATAAAGAAAAACACTGGGGGCTGATTCATGAGGGAAAATAACCTGATCCCCTGCAAGAATAAGAGGCATAACACCACTTAACGGATTCATGCCAAGTTCCATGGCTATTTGCGCAAAAGGAGCAGATAACGCAGCAGCGAGAGCATATGGGGTCATAAATAAGTTAGCAATAACACCAACTATATTTAATGCTCCCAAAGCAACGACATGGTGGTGCCCTGCTAACATAGGAGTAACCGTAGTCGTAATCAGCTTGCTTATACCTAAAGCGTTCCCCACATTACCAATGGTGAGACAGCCGGCAACAAAGAGTATCATACTGAAGTTAACTTTTTTAACAGTCCCTTCGTTTGCTACGTTTATACCGGGTAAGAAAAGCAAATATGGTAAGGTCATAAAAGCGTAAGCAGGCTTTAGTCCTGTTAATGAACTTGTAAACAGATATATCATCATAAGAGATACAACGACTGATACAATTCTTTGATCTTTAGACATAGCACCAAGATCTTTATAGCGATTGGTAAAATATTCTTTACCTCGTTTCAAAACTTCATGTTCACAAGGAAAAAGTTTAATTAAAAAAGCTACAAGAACTAAAAGGAATAAACCCAATAAACCGTTATACACAGCCATATCATACCACTGAATTGTAAAATCTGGCATAATAGTACGAATGTTGGTTTCAACTAGAGAGTTCCGTACGGCATCATAAAAAGTACAACTCCAGCTCATGCCTCCCATAAAACCGGCAAAACCGATAAGGGCAGACTCTTTACCAATTGGAAGATCCAAAGTTTTTACAACTCCGTAGGACACCATAACCATGATAATATAAGCGTTACCAAACGTGGCAATATTAAGAACAAAGCCAGTGAATAAGATACCATAAATAACACCGGTGTAGCTTCCCCCACATTTACTTATGCAAAAGAGAGAAATCCGTTCTAAAAGCCCTATTTTATCTAACACTTCTGCCAAAATCAACAAACCTAAAATCATCCAAACCGTATCACCGGTAAAAACGCTAAAGGCAACCGTTGAATCTACAAGCCCACTTAAAAGATACGCTGTTGGAATAAAGATAGATGCAACAAGAAGGGGTAATAATTCAAATCCGACAAGCAGAATAGCAAAAATTGTGATTGAAAAGAAAAGTCTTAAATGGGGTGTGTATACTTCTGAGAGTGGAATACAAAAAATTGTAAGAGGAATAAGAAAACAAGTTAACCATTTTACAGTTGATGAGTTAAGTTTCGCCATAAATTTACTCCATTTCACACTGCCGCTTTAAGCGGGTTAAGTTTCGTTACCAAAATGAAAACGACATTTTGCAATAAATATTTCCCAACCTCCTTTTATTGAATTTCTAGAATAGATTTAATTTTTGTTTTAGGTAAAACATGCGAACCTTAAGTAAAACAATAAATTAATATAATATGCTATCTATGGTTAAGGCAAAAAAGATGCCAATAACCTGTTCAAAGCAAAATCACTCCGTATTTCATGGGAATTTCAGCTTTTTGAATTGATTTGAATCCATAGTTAACAAAAGGTTATTTCGCAAAAAAATAGTTATTCAACCAAAACAAACCAAAAGTTGGCACAATATGACCATATTTCTGCAAAATAAACCCAACAGTTGGCACAAGCTGGTTTTTATTAAATCAAGGCAGCTTTGTTCTTTAGAAATGGCTTAGTTTCTTTTAGTGGAATACATATTGCACAATATATTCAAAACTTGCGTGCCGAACATTGGCGTGCCAACAAAGGAGTACATTATGAATGTAGGATTTATTGGTCTTGGAATGATGGGTGAAGGAATGGTTAGTAACCTTTTAAAAGCCGGGCATACCGTTAAAGGCTATGATATTTCAGCCGCTGCACTGGAACGGCACGCTAAAGCCGGTGGAATAGCAACAAAGTCTATACAAGAAGTTGTGAAAGACGTAGACGTTGTTATGACCATGTTGCCAACAGGAGCCCATGTCGAAAGCGTTCTTTTTGGTAAAGATAACGCAGCCGCCCTTATGAAACCCGGAACAATTGTGATTGATAGCAGTACTATCCTTCCAAAAACAACAGAAAGCATCGCAAGTCGTCTTAAAGAAATGGGTCTTGCCATGTTAGACGCTCCGGTCGGAAGAACTTCAGACCACGCTTGGTCAGGCACTTTAATATTTATGGTTGGCGGAGATGCCGCACATTTAGAAAAAGCTCGCCCTCTTTTAGAGGCTATGGGCGAAGTTGTATATCATTGTGGTTCTAATGGTGCGGGAATACGCTCTAAAATTATAAACAACTATATGTCTATAGTATTAAACGTACTAACAGCAGAAGCCTTAACTTTAGGCGATAAAGCCAACCTCGATAGAGAAACTTTAATCAAAATACTTATGGGAACTCCTGCCGGTCGTTCTCACTTGGCAACAAGTTATCCTGCTAAAGTTTTTAAAGGCGATATTAGCCCGGTCTTTATGCTTGACCTCGCAGCTAAAGATTTAGGTTTGGCAATTCAAGTTGGTGCAACAGACGGTGTTCCGTTAGCAACAGGTGCGGCGGCTCTACAAGTATATACAACAGCTCAGACTCATGGACGCGGTCGTGAAGACTGGACTGCGATGTTGGTACACATGCATGAACTCGCAGGCTTAAAAAAATAAAGCTCAAGTTAAATATAATCAACTTCTTAACTTAACGATAATTTATCAATAAAACAAGAATTGCAGTCCATAGGCGTATAAAAACAATGATGAACTGCAATTCTTCTTATATAACATAGCCTAAATATTTATGTCTTAAAGCTAGTATACTTTATCTCTATAAAGACCATTGCAGAACTTCGTTTTGCGTGCTTTTTTCATCGTTTTATGCTCTGTATAAACATTGAATAAAACGTCTTAAGCCACAAAAACCACTCATTTCACAGAAAAATTAAATTTTCCCTTTGTTTCTGGTGAAACACCGAAGCCCCAAGCCCCCAAATCTTCATGTCAGGCAAAGCCAGCTTAGTGGCTTATTATTCGTTGATTTTTTGAGTTTCTTTCCGGAGTATCTTTCCAGAGTATCTTTCTGGCGAAATCCACTTAGAGACTATTGTGCAATAGTCTCTAATTAAGTTACTTCTTTATACTTTGAAGGAACCAAGTTATATTTTCTTAACTTATATTGTAAGGTAGAACGAGGAATACCAAGCAAAACAGCAGCACCCTTAGCTCCACCAACTTTCCCCTTAGCCATAACAAGCACTTTTTCAAGGTGCGACCTTTCCGCATAGCTAAGAAACTGAGAGTCTTGTTTTGTTTCTAAGTGTAAATCGGTATCATTTTCTCTTCGTAAAACAGGGGTAACATCAGTTATCGATTGAACATTTGTTGTATTTTGAAGTTTATTATCCGCTGAAGACGTTAATGTTCCTCTATAAGCACCTGTACTTAAATTTTGTTCCAAGCTATTTTGAGTGCTACTTTGTTCAAGCAATGGAAGCAACTCGCTTGGTCCAATTACACCACCTTGACTTAATATAAGTAGGCGAGATAAAAGGTTTGAAAGTTCTCGGATATTTCCCGGCCAGTGATAGTCTTCGAGCATTTGCAAAGCCTCCGGGTGAAAAGACGCCGGAAGACAATTCATATCATGAGCATGAATTTTCATAATATGTTCCAATAAAAAAGGTAATTCGTTTTCTCTATCTCTTAAGGGTGGAACTTGAACGGTAGCTACACCTAATCTATAAAAAAGGTCTCTGCGAAACTTTCCTTCAACCATCAAATGATGAAGGTCTGCGTTGGTGGCGGAAATACAACGTGTGTTAATTGATATTGAACGGTTTTCGCCAACTCTTTCTAATACGGCATCTTGCAAAACATGTAAAAGTTTTGCCTGAAGTATAATATCTAAATCCCCTATTTCATCGAGAAAAATACTGCCGTTATTTGCCAATTCAAAACGCCCCATACGGCTTTGAGAAGCACCGGTAAAAGAACCTTTGGCATGACCAAAAAGTTCACTTTCAAAAAGAGTTGGAGAAATAGCAGGACAGTTCACTTTTACAAAGTTATAAGCTTTACGCAGGCTTTGACGATGGATAAAGCGTGCTATAAATTCTTTTCCCGTTCCGGTTTCCCCACAGATCAGCACAGGTGCATCGCTTTTTGCCAAAAGAACAACTTGGCTCATCAAAGTTTTCATAGTTAGACAATTGTAAAAAAAACGAGACTCTTCATGTTGCAAATTATCGCCACTAAGCAAAGTATTTACTTGCCTGCTTAACCGTTCATTTTTCTTATTTAACTTGGCATACATCAGCATGTTTTCAACAGCCAGAGCAACCTGAACAGAAATTTTTTCCAAGAAAAATCTTAGTTGAGCATCGTTTTCACTAAGAGTTCTGGTAAAAGAGACACACAAACCGCCAATAGATTTATTGCGACTAAGCAGTGGGAATGCCATAGAAGACTTAAGACCTGCTTTGATCATCTGGGTTACGGCATCATCTTTAGGACATTTTGTTAAGTCTGGTTCAATTACTGATAAACGAGTATCAATAGCCTTACGGGCAAACGGACCACGTAACGGTATATCAACACTATCCATACTTTCAACAACAATACCGTCTGCTTGTGAAAACCATGATAAACTATCGTTTTCATAATCATAAAGACTAACGCTACAACGATCAAAACCAATAATCGGCTTTAATACTTTGGCTATACTCTTAAAAAGCCCATCTGGGGTAACTTCACGAACTAAAATGTTATTAATTTTTAATAACGTTTCATAAAACGAGTCTGAATGAATATTCATATACTACTCCAAGATATGGCATAGTAAATTATGCATAACTAAATAAAACCATTGAAAAATACGCTCTACATTCTTTTATCACCGGTTAAACCTGCTGATGTAGAATATAAAACATCTTAAACCACAAAAACCAAATAAGCCCTGACACCACCGACAAAAATATGCACGGTAACACCAGGGCTCAAATCTAAACATTTTTGTACTATGGTACACTGTTGAAAATCTAATAGTTCTGTTGCTACTTTGCGACAAATATAAGTACAAGGTATATAAATAAAATCTAGCAAAACCTATGCACAATTCAATTTATAATTTAATACCTGAGCCCTGTCCATATTTAAAAAACATCAAAATTATTATCTATTGTTAACACCAATATACAAAACCACATGATCTTTTTGAACAGAATAAAAGGTTTTATTTCTACAACTATCTTAAAAAAAATTAGTTATTTTTGCAAGATAGAACAGTTTACTCTTATTCTACTCCCAGCTTTTTATATATCTCTGGGAGTTTTTCTTTTATTTTAGCACTAACTTGATCATATAAATGTACCCCATGGCTATCCATGGCAACAGTTAATGGACCAAAGTTTTTCACACGAAATCTATATAAAGCCTCTGGGTGAAGTTCTTCAAAATACACCGCTTCGACTTCTTCAATCTGTTCTGTTTCTAATGATGCCGCCCCACCAACAATGGCAAGATAAACAGCACCATATTTTTTCATGGCATCAAGGCTACCCTGATAAAGACCGCCTTTACCAATAATTGCACGCACGCCATACTGACCTATTAACCCCGGAGTAAATCTATCCATACGAGTGCTGGTTGTTGTTCCAACACATATTTTTTCCCACTTATCGCCAACTCTACGTAAGCTTGGAGCGGTATGAATACAAGGCATTCCCTCAAGGCTAACAGGCGGAGGATTTCCCTTATCAAAAATATGTATTTGTGTCAGATCGCGAATTCCAAACAAAGGACCATCAAAATATACTATATCACCGGCATGTAAAGAACGAATAACCTCTTCTGAAAAAGGTGATGTAAGGTGATGAGTTTTGCTCATGGTAACTCCTTTAAGCAAAATAAATTTTTAAAAACTTTTAGCCTAATTACAAATCAAAACCTAGAGTTTAAAACCCGTATGTAACCTTGCCTTCAGGTGTGATTATGGCACGAGCACGACGAGCCGGCCAACATTGTGTATTAACAGCCACAGGATTTTGGGTGATGTGGGTGTAGGCGGCTTCTATATGAACGGCAAGACAGGAAACATCACCACCAAGCCCCATAGGTCCACGACCCGTTGCGTTAATAGCGTCTTCTAACTCCACTTCCATTTCAGCTAACATTGGATCTGGGTTGCGTTGACCAACAGGTCTTGCAATTGCATCTTTGGCTAATCTCATAACCAAGTCAGCAGTACCACCAAGACCTACGCCGATAATACCCGGAGGGCATGGGTTAGCACCTGATTCAATTACTGTATCTAAAATGAATTTTTTTACGGCTTTGATCCCATGTTGAGGATAAAACATTTGCATTTTGCTCATATTTTCTGAGCCTGAACCTTTTGGTAACATCAGAATATCAAGAGTATCTGAGTCTTCTACAAAATCAAAATAGATGACTGGTAAACCAACACCAACAGAGGTTTGTGGATTAATACGAGTAATAGTGTGAGTAGAGCTACTACGGAATGGAAACTCTTGAGTTGCCCTTTTTGCACCTTCGTAAAGGCTTTTTTTGATAGCGGCACCATTCCACGCATAACCGGAACCTATTTTTACTTTATAAATAGGTAAGCCCGTATCCTGACAAATCAGTGTTTTTTTAGTATCTGCTATTTCAATGGCTTTAAACATAGCTTCAAAAATACTGCGAGCAGCGGGGTTGGTTTCACGAGCATAAGCTTTTTTTAAAGCTTCACGCACATCAGGTGGTAAATCGCAAAGAGCTTTAATATAGAGTTGCTTTGCGGCTTCTTCTACTATGGAATAATCAAGTTCTTTCATTTTAATGATCTCCTCTTATAAAATTCAAGGTTAAAACAATCTGTTATTTCCAACTTTTGCGTAGTTCTTCCGTGGAAACTTCAATTGGTTGCCCGTTCTTTTTAAAATCCAAAGAAAGAATGAAGGCTGCCAGATTGTTTAACTCCTCTGGTTTTAAGGCATAAGCCGGCATAGTACTTGATGGAAATACTGAGGTTGGCTTTTCTATGTAATTAGCCAGATACTTGGCTGTTCTGTGTTTACGCACAACATTGCTAAGATCGGGGCCTGTGCGGTGTCCGCCCTTTCCTAAAATATTATGACAATATGCACATTCACGTTCTACAAATATTTTAAGCCCGGCTTTTTGTTCCGTTGTCAAGGTTCCTGAAGGTATCACTATAGTTTTATTATAGGGTTTAGCCTCTTGATAAGCCATAACAGTAAGGAAGGTAACACAAACTATAAAGGTTGTACCAATAGCAAGAGATATTGGTCTATTGATTATACCCTTCATACGACTTTCGCTGATAAAAGGAACAAACAATACAAGTAAAGCACCACCTATTGGTATAACCAAGCTGCCTATCATATCCCATGTACCAGAAAAATAGGTCAACAACTGGAACAACCACATATAATACCATTCCGGTCTAGGCAGGTAATCAGCAATAAAAGTTCCCGCTTTATCTTCCATATGAACCGGAACAAAATAAGCTAGAGAAAACAAACCAACTAACAAGATAGCCATAGCAATACTTGATCTATTCATATGCTCTGGAAAAAATCTATATGGCTTACCTGTTTCTTCCGGTAATTTTTCACCGGCAACACGTTCTCTAGGGTCTGAAAGGTTATGCACTCTAATAAGATAAATATGCATTGCCATAAATATAAGCAAACAAGCCGGAAGGATAAGTGTATGGACAGCATAAAAACGAGAGAGGGTAAACCCTGACATGCCATCACCGCCAAGTATAAAGCGGGTAATAAAATTACCAATACCGGGATAAGAATTCGGAATATTTGCTCCTACTATTGTTGCCCAATATGCTTTCATATCCCAAGGAAGCAAATAACCGGTAAAACCAAGACCAAGAACAACAAAAAATAAAAATGCTCCGGTTACCCAAGTTATTTGACGAGGAGCCATAAAACTACCATTTAAGTAGTTAATCATAAGATGGCAAAAAACCAATAAAACCATTGTTCCGGCACCCCAATGATGCAGACCACGAACAAGGCTACCAAAAGGAACTTCATTGGTAATAAATTGGACAGAGTCCCAAGCCTTATCAGGAGACGGAACATAATAAAACGCCAAGATCATGCCGGTAATAGTCATAATGATAAAGGCAACAGCACACAAAGTACCAAGAACAGCACTCCACCCTGTTTTTTGTGGAAGCTTCTTATATAAAAATGGTTTTAAGTGAGTTTCCCACCCAATACTTTTTAAAAAGTTCATTATACTACCTCCACCTTGACAATATTGTCTTCTACTCTCCACTGTAAGCGGTCAAGAGGGCGTGGTGGCGGACCGGCCAACACTTTACCGTCTCTATCAAAAGCTCCGCCGTGGCATGCACATTTAAAGCGTTCACTGACATTATCCCAAGAAACAGAACAGCCCAAATGTGGACAACTACTGCTAAATAACACAAAATCTTTTTCAGTGTCGCGACGTACCAAAACTGGTTGTTGAACATCTTGTTTGTGGAAAGCGTTTTTTCTTGTATATTTCAACATTACTGTATTGATACTTCCAATTGCAAAACCATCAACAGAACCAACCGATACCCATTGTTTCGGCTGATCGTTTAAGGTCGGACCTACTGCGGCAACACCAAGAACTCCGCCAAGGGCAAGAGCGGTACCGACGCTAATCAAACCGGCTGTACTTCTTAAAAAACTACGACGTGAAGGATCAACTTCTTCGTGTTTAGCATGACAACAACAAGAAGCTGTGCTTTCTTCTTTCGGCGGTTTAGGTGGTAACTCTTCAGCCGGGTGAGCTTCAATTGGTGCTATATCTTTAAGGTGAGTAACCGCAAGACGTTGTATATATTTAATCGCACGTGTGCCACTGATCTGTTTTGGACAAACTTCGGTACAGTTAAATTCCGTACGACAATTGTAACAAGAATCTAAGGCTCTGGTTAATCTTGGAACAAATAAAGCATCACGCTCATCTGCGAGCAAGGTAAAGGCACGGTTAAGAGCCGCCGGACCTGAATATCCCTCATGATTGTTAACCATAGTACAACTTGAAACACAACAGCCGCAAGCAATACAGTCGGTTGCCATACCTATATCTATACGCTTCTTATTGCTAGGTAAGATAACATAAGGTTCATCACGTTGTTCTTTTGGCTCAAAAAACGGAAGTGTGTCTTCATATTTTTCAAAGAAAGGTCCCATATCCACAACAAGGTCTTTAATGACCGGAAAGTGGTTTAATGGACGCAAAGTTATATCTTGACCGGCAGGCACATCACTTACGTTTGTTTTACATGCCAATCCTTCGCGTCCATTAATGACCATACCGCATGAACCACACATATTTACACGACAAGCAAAGCGAAAAGACAAAGATGAATCTTGTTCTTTCTGTAACCGAATTAGAACATCAAGAATTGTCGTTATTTCCGGGTGTTCAATATTCAACGAATATGTATCAAAGTGTCCTGCGTCTTTTTTTTCCGGATCATAACGGAAAACTTTTACCGTACGCAGGTTTTGTGAAGATGTCATATACTACTCCTTAGTCTAATAGATAACAAACCAAACAACGCCCATAATAGCCAGGCCAATACCTAACAACCAAGGAATCAAATAAGTATGATACTTAATATTCACGAGGTTACAATCAAGTATAATGACACGTAGCCCAAGTGCGGCATGAAAAACTAAGGTCAGTAAGAGCATAAACTGTATAAAAGGTTTATAAGTATAAAACATATGTAGAGTCAAAAAGATAATGATAAAAACGGCACTGATACGCTGCAGTAGCCATGCCCACATACCCACATGAGTGCGTCCTCTACGATATGGGTCAGACTCTCCCCATTGCATTGCTTTTTTGTATTCTAATTCAGGTGTTTTCATATAAAATTCTCCATTATACTATTTTATTTTTTTTTAAATTTTTGACATTCTTCAAGAGACTTAATGTTAAAAACCACATCTCGTTTTTCAAACTGAGGCAAACCATCATCACCTTTCCAAAGAAAAGTATTAAACAAGCCATAGTCATCACGTTGATCAGGAAAATCTTGTCTTGTATGAGCTCCGCGAGTTTCATCTCTTTGCAACGCAGATAACGAAGACATTAAAGAAACATCAAGCATATTGAGAGTATCAAGATAAATAGTGTAAAGCATATTGTAAGCGAGGCTACCTGTAACAGTCGCTTCAGCAACAGTTTGACGCATATTTTTAAAACTTTGATAGGCATCTTCGAGATCTGTTTTATTACGCACGACGCCAACTTTAAGCCAGTTTATTTCTTGTATTTCTTTACGATTTTCTATCGGGTTGCGACCGCCTTTGGTATTAAACGGCATAGAAAGTCTTTCAATCATGCTCTCGACAAGTCCGCTAGCCGTTTTGACTATGTTGCGGTTTTCTTTGGAAGAAAGGAATTTTGCCAAAGAAATACCTGCCTGACGACCATAAACACAAGACTCGCAAATACCATTTCCACCAAGTCTGTTGGAACCATGCACACCACCTGCATCTTCACCTGACACAAAAAGTTTGTGTAAAGAAGCATGACAATCTTTATCTATAGTTGCACCGCCCATAAAGAAGTGAGCAGAAGGAGATACGGGAACACGTCCTCTAGCTAAATCATAGTTAAACTGCTTACAACGCTCAGCCATTCCAGGGAAATTTTTAAGAACAAACTCTGCACCAAGGTGAGCGGCGTCAATATGAACACCACCTTCAGGACAAGCTCTACCTGCCATCATCTCCATATATGCAGAGCGGCTGACTACGTCTCGAGTAGCTCTTTCTTCTACATCGGGAGCATACTTTTTCATATAGCGTTCGCCGGCTCCGTTATATAAATGAGCCCCGGCACCACGCAAACCTTCTTCAAGCAAAGCACCGGCAACAACACTACCGGGAATAATAAGCCCGGTCGGGTGAAACTGGATCATCTCCATATCTCGCATAGATGCACCGGCACGATAAAGCATAGCAATTCCGTCCGCAGATTTTTCAGGTCCGGGTGCATGAAAACGATATTGAGTAGGACCACCACCGGTGGCAACCAAAGTGGCGGCGGCTTCTACAACAACAAAAGTACCGGTACGCATATTAAACAGTAAAGCACCGGTTACTATTTTACCTGTTTCATCGAGAAGCAATTCAACCGCTCTGGTTTCTTCCAAAACAGGGATACGGCGTTTTATAACTTGTTCTGTTGTACGGCTGATAATTTCAATTCCCGTAAGATCTCCCTTATGAACAGTACGGTCAAAACACTGTCCGGCAAAGGCTTTTTGGTGAATATGTCCATCATCTCTTCTATCAAAAAAACAACCGGATACGGTTTCCAACTCTTTTACCGTGGGCGTTGCTTGTTCTACAAGAGTCAACGCCAAAGTCTGATCATTTATATATTGACCACCCTTTAGAGTATCCATTAAGTGTTTTTCATGCGAATCGCCGGGATCAAGCACAACATTAAATCCACCCTGAACCATACGACTACACCCACCCTTACCCTTAACCGCTTTTGTGGCGATAAGAATTTTTAGCTCGGGGTTTGCATCATAGGCATAGATGGCTGCCAGTTCTGCGGCGGCACCCATACCAAGGATGAGTACGTCTACAGTGTGTTTTTGTATCATAAAATCCAACCTCCTAAAACCATTTATAGAATTTTTTATACTCTAAACTATTTTAATATTATATTTCTAATATTCAAAAACATTAATCAGCAATAATCAAACACTCTAAAAACACATCTTCAATGAAACAATAAATATTGTAACCAAAACCAATTTTCTAAAAAGTACATTATTTAGTTTTTTATTTGCTAAATTACCAAGATAACTACCTAAAAAAACAAAAGGAATCGCCGGAATTATACTTAACAACATATCTTTAGTCAGCATATCAATATACATATAAGCTATTGTTTTATAAGTATTTGTTATAAAAAACATAACAACAATGGTCGCAACAAATACTCTTTTATCTAAGTTTCGTGTAACTAAATATAAAGACCAAACAAGCCCACCCGCATGAGCCAAAACCGTAGCGACTCCGCCCATAGCACCATAAATATATATTTGCTTGTCTGCATATTTAACATTTATAACTGCAAATAATTTTTTAAGTAAAACAATAGGCAGAAAAGAAGGAAAAAGCATACCGACGGCATAAAACATTCCAAAAATGCCAACGCTCAAATTAAACAGCTTTCCTGGAATAATCGGCAACAATATTGTTCCTAAAATTAATCCGGGGATAGCAGAAAGCAAAATACGCATAAGCTCAGGAGTATTAATCCACTGTTTCCAATAATAACGCATACCGATGACATCTGATGCCAACATAAGAGGAGCCCCAAGACTTAAAGCCACCTTAGCAGGAAAGGCAAGAGAAAGCGTAGGCAAAAGAAAGATGCCCGAGCCAACTCCTACTCCGTTCTTAATTATGCCTGAACACAACCCTGCAAAAGCAACGATGCTAATCTCGGTTATACTCACAAATCCTCACACCAACGCCTAAAAGCAATCAGAGCCAATACAAAGGTTCAGATATACAATTGTTAGACAATTTTTGAATGTTATTTAAACCAATTACAATATCTCGATCTATATTAGAGAGAGCAATAGGTGTGCCAACATTGTTTATTTTAATAAACCAATAAAATAAGCATATTAGGTGATAAGGGATAAATTTCAAGCTCAGTTCAGACAGTTATTAATCTTTTTATACAGACCAATATCAATCAATGCCCAATAATAGTCAAAAACCTCAAAAAAGAGACAATAAATTAGCATTTACTTTTTGAAAACACAGATAAAAATATATAAAAAAATTGGGTCTAGATAACTTTAGAGATGATTTCGCTTGGTTTTTGTAAAGAAACTTGTGTTTATAATAGCCATTAAAAGAAACCAATGTGCGTTCAAACTTTTGCTGCCGATTAGGCATCAACTAATGCGTGATGCGTGCATGAGGTTAAGGGGCGATTAGCCCATTATGGGGGGAATGCAAAGGGAAAACATTTTCCCCGTGCCCGTCGGAGACGACCAACAAAATAAATTTAGCGGAAGCGTAGGGATTAAAGATGAAGTATCATTTTAGAGTTAAACACAATAATACTGTAACACATTAATTTATCTAACAAATAATAAAAAATATAATTTCCCCTTCTACTTTTTTAACCTATCCAAGCTCCAAAACCCTTCTATTGGCTCGCCACAAGACAAGCAAAAGCCTTTTAAGCTTGCTTCTTTCAGCCCTTCTATTTGATAACCCCTGCGCTTAATAAAAATATTATGACAGTTGGGACAATAGGTACTCTCTGATTCATGTCCAAAAACATTTCCCGCATAAACGTACTTTAAACCAACAGAACGACCAATATCCAACGCTTGTTCAATCGTTTTTGCACTCGTCGGAGCAAGATTATTCATTTTATAACAAGGGCGAAAAGCAGAAAGATGCCAAGGAGTATACGCCCCAAGCTCATTAAAAATAAAGGTAGCTATCGCCTTTAACTCTTCAAGACTGTCATTATAAGTCGGAATAATTAAAGTGGTTACTTCAATCCACCAACCAAAAGAACGCATCAACTTTAAGTTTTTTAAAACTACGTCCAATCTTGCACCACAGATATTTTTATAAAAATCAGCTGAAAATGATTTTAAATCAATATTTACAGCCTGAATTTTATCTTTTAAACCCAGTAACGCCTGTTTACTTTGAAAACCGTTACTGACTAAAACGTTTGCAATACCCTGCTCTGTTGCCAAAGTAGCTGTTTCTAAAACCAATTCATAAAAAACAGTTGGCTCATTATAAGTATAAGCAATGCTTTTGGCGTTTAATCTTTTAGCTTCGTTGACTAAAATTTGAGGAGTAACCTTACTTTGGGGCGTTTGGGCTTTGATAATAGCATTTGGCTGTGAAATATTCCAGTTTTGACAAAAAAGGCAAGACATATTACAGCCCAAAGTTCCAAAAGATAAAATTTGAGTAGATGGCAAAAAGTGGAACAAGGGTTTTTTTTCAACAGGGTCAAGATTAATGGAAGCTATTGTATCAAGCACTTCTGAGAACAATTCGCCATTTTTATTTAAACGCACCCCACAACGTCCATATTCTCCGTCTTTCATAACGCAATAATGACCACAAAGTTGGCACGTAACTTTATTGTCTTTCAATTTTTTCCATAAAAGAGTTTGAATCATTTGAGTCTGCAAGGTTTTGCTCTCTTTTGTTTAGTTCATTTGTCTTAAAATTTCTTCTTGTTCCGGGGTTAAATAAACCTTTTGTTTTTTTTGTTGCGGAACATTAACGGCATAATTCATATTACCGTTACGCGGTTTACTTCCATCGCTGACATACGGTCTAACCGGAGATTTCGGGAGCTTTTGATTAGATGAATAACGCTCGCCGGGTTTTGGAGTTGTATCTTTTTTAGGCATGGCTTGCACATCTTTAACAAAAGGGTGTAAGCGTAAAACCTGCTCTCTTTCAGGAACATCGAAATTATTTTGAGGAAGCGGAGCTCTATTTCTTTCGACTTTTTTAGAGTTATCATTTCCTTGAGACTGAATTTCACCGCGTTTAACATTATTAAGGTTGTTTTTTTCCTGTGAGTTAAATAACTCGTTCGTATTCATATCAGACACGGAAGAAGTCGCATTCACCTCTGTTTGCGCCAACAAAACACCAAGCTCTAACTTGTCTGATTCGTTAAATAACTGGGGTAACTTGGGCAACGGGTACAAAGGAGAAAAAAAAACTTCTCCCTGACTCAATAACGGAACAAAAATTTCCGAGCGTGTATTGGGATTTACGATTGGCTGAGGGGGACGGCGATTAGGCAAAGGACGCGGAGAATATGGGGTTGGAGGCATGGGCGGTCTTGGTCGGTAAGAAGGTCTTTGCGGAAAAGTATTACTTCCGGCAGGACGGTTAAAATAATTTAATTCACCTTGAGAAGAAGGTGGTAAGTTTGGAGCAAAAGGACTATTAAGCTGCCATTGTTCAGAAGGTGGTAATATCGGTGCATTAGATTGCGGAGGTAAAGGGCGCGGCGGAAGCGGACGCGGAGGAGGCGGGGTAGGAGGTAAAGGACGTGGTGGCAATGGGCGGTTTGGATCATTTGGTCTAACTATAGGAATATCATTATTTGGAGGCATAGGGCGAGGATTATTGTTCCAGTTTGGATTATTGTTCCAATTTGGATTATTATTCCAGTTGTTCCAATTATTACCGTCAACATTCACCTCAGGCACAATTATAATAGGAAATTGGTTATTATTGTCATTATTTTGATTTTGCGGACTCTGGCTTCTGATAACCATATTACCTTGCCCGTCTGGTCCGATAAATGTTTGATTTCCGCCTTGTGCTGATTGATTATCAGAATTTTGGTCTTGTCGTTGTTGATTTTGTGTATTATCATTAGAACCGGAAAATACATTTCCGCCACTTATTCCAAAAGAACTTGAGCCACTCGCCAAAGAATTTGAAATAAAAGGATAAAAAACACAACTCAATAAGATTGCTATTGAGAAAACGGAGCGTTTAACAAAACTTATTACATGATTTTTTTTCATAACCCACCTTCCTACTTGCCAAGCGTAAATAAAAATTTTATGCTTGTACATTAATTCTTTTAAAACTTATTAGCAAGACAAACGTTAATACTGAACCACAGCGGAGAAAAAATGTCTAAAAATGCAACTGAAAGAGCCAAAGCGTATACAGACTCAGGGGTCAATATTGATGCCGGTAATTCTTTGGTTTCTCGCATAAAAAATATAGTGTCTGAAACAAAAACAAACGGCGTACTATCTGATATAGGCGGATTTGGCGGGCTGTTTAAACCTGAACTCTCAGGGCTTGACGACCCGGTTTTAGTCTCATCAACCGACGGAGTAGGAACAAAGCTAAAGCTTGCCTTCCTCTTTAATTATCATAATACCATAGGAATAGACCTTGTGGCAATGAGTGTTAACGATATTCTTGTACAAGGTGCAAAGCCTTTATTTTTCCTTGATTATTTTGCAACAGGAAAATTAAACATTGATACGGCAGAATCTGTTATAAAAGGAATAGCCGAAGGTTGCAAACAAGCCGGCTGTGCTTTATTAGGCGGCGAAACTGCCGAAATGCCAACTATGTATAAAGAAGGCGAATATGACCTTGCCGGTTTTTGTGTCGGAATAGTAAACAACAATAAAATCGTTGACGGCTCAAGCATCAAAGTCGGCGATGCCATTATTGGTCTTTCTTCAAGCGGACTCCACTCAAACGGTTATTCTCTGGCAAGAAAAATATATAACGAAAGCGGTTTAAAACCCGAAGATATTATCGAAGGCGAAACACGTCCGATTAAAGAAGTATTATTACAACCCACAATTATTTATACTGAAGTAATTCGCAGTTTAACCAGAGACCTCGATATAAAAGGTATGGTTCATATTACCGGTGGCGGATTTTATGACAATATTCCAAGAGTGTTGCCAAACCAGTTAAAAGCAGAAATAAACTTTCCATCATGGGATATTCCACCAGTCTTTTCTTGGCTAAAAAAACAAGGAAACTTAGATTGGGCAGAAATGTTACAAATTTTCAACTGCGGAATTGGTTATATTTTGGTTGTTGACCAAGAAATCAAAGACGACATTTTAAACCGTTTAAAAATGCTAAACCAAACGGCTTGGGAAATTGGCAAAATTCAACTACATTCAGAAAAAAGCGAAGAGCAAATAACTGTTAACTTTCTAGACGAAAACAAATAAAAAACTAAAGTATCGGGATAAAAATATGGCAGCTACTGTTGATGAACTCACTATGGATTACGAAGAAGACGGCGTCCTTGTTATTAAAGAAATAGATAAAGCAATTTTAACAAAAGGGGCATGGGCAACCGTGATCCATCGTTATCAACAGTGGAATAAAGAAACTAACGATTATGGCCCTGATCGCTATGCAATCAGACGTTATCGCAAGCTAAACGGAGATTATAAGCTCCAGTCAAAGTTTTCTATCTCTAGCCAAGACCAAGCAAAAAAAATTATTGAAATATTGAGTAACTGGGTTAACAACCCAAATATAAGCGATTAAGCTCATAAGGAGTTATTGTGAAAGTCGTTACCGAAACCCAAATTAAAGAATATCCTCTTTTATCTCGCGGAAAAGTTAGAGATATTTACGAAATAGACTCAAATACCCTGCTCATGATCACAACAGACCGCATGTCTGCTTTTGATGTTATCATGAGCAAACCTATTCCCTATAAAGGGGTTATTCTTAACCAAATTACTTTATTTTGGATGGAAAGATTTAAAAATCTTATAGAAAACCACCTGATAGAAAGCGATGTTAAATATTTTCCCGATAAATTAAAAAATTATAGCGATATTCTCGAAGGACGTTCGGTTTTGGTAAAAAGAGCAAAACCTTTGCCAATAGAATGTATCGTGCGAGGACACATCACCGGATCAGGGTGGTCAGATTATCAAAAAACAGGGCAAATATGTGGACATAATCTCCCAAAAATGTTAAATGAATCAGACAAACTTGAAAAACCGATTTTTACCCCTTCCACAAAAGCAGAACTCGGAGAACACGACCTAAACATTACAGAAAAAGAAGCTGAGAATAGTTTGGGCAAAGAACTTTTTGAAAAGGTTAAAGCAACTACCCTCGAAATGTTCAGCACAGCCAGAGAATATGCAGAAACAAAAGGGCTTATTATCGCCGACACAAAGTTTGAATTTGGTCTTTTAAACAATAAACTTATTCTGATTGATGAAGTATTAACCCCTGATTCTTCTCGCTTTTGGTCAAAAAAAGATTATGTGCCGGGCAAAGGTCAGGCAAGTTTTGATAAACAATATTTAAGAGATTGGTTAAAAACTCAAAAATGGAATTTCACTCCGCCTCCCCCCGAACTTCCTGAAAACGTAATCAAAGAAACACAAAAAAAATATCTTGAAGCATACTCAATGCTAACCGGACAAAGCATCAATCTACCAAATTAACTAAAAATATTTTAAGAATAAATTTTAACAATTGTTAAGACAACAGATACAGGAGTAATCATGCTACTAAAAGACAAAAAAGCCGTTATTTTTGGCGTGGCAAACAACAAAAGCATAGCCTACGGTATCGCTAAAGCTTTTAAAGATAACGGAGCCTCAATCGCTTTATCTTATCCTAATGACGCTATCAAAAAAAGAGTTGAACCAATCGCCAAAGAATTGGGAGCTGATCTTATTTTTCCTTGTGATGTTAGCCAAGATAGCGAAATTACAAACAGTGCGGAAATTGTAAAAAAACACTGGGGAAATATTGATGTTTTAGTTCATGCTGTTGCTTTTGCCAACAGAGAAGACCTTCAAGGGCGTTTTATCGATACAAATAGAGCAGGTTACGCCACAGCTCTTGATATTTCGTCTTATTCTTTGGTTGCTCTTTGTAAAGCGTTTGAAGAGATTATGAACCCCGGAAGTTCCGTTATGACTTTATCTTATTATGGAGCTCAAAAAATTATTACTCATTATAATGTAATGGGTGTTGCAAAAGCCGCTTTAGAGGCTTGTGTTGGCTATCTATCTTATGATTTAGGTGAAAAAGATATTAGAATTAACGCTATTAGTGCCGGTCCAATCAGAACCTTAGCCGCCTCAGGCATTGGCGGAATAGCTCTTATTCTTAATCATATGGAAAAGTTTACTCCGCTAAAACGTAACGTAACTATCGAAGATGTTGGTAATACTGCCGTTTATTTGGCAAGTGATTTATCAAAATCAGTAACAGGCGAAGTTTTATTTGTTGATGCCGGTTATCATCGCTCAGGCATTCAAATAGAAAAGAAAGACGAAGAATAAACAGATAAGCGTTATATTTACCAACTCAATAATATAACAATAAAATATTTAAACCACTGTAAAATGACTCAAAATATATTTTACAGTGGTTTTAACTTATACATACCCCACGCACTTAATAAGAGCCTAAAATGAATAAAGAATCATCAAAAGAAACTAAAGACAACTATATTAAAATAAAAGATTTGTGGTTCCATGCCATAATCGCTATTTTTGTCTTAGCATTTTTTATAACTATAATCGCCCTTTGTTACGCCCTAATTACAACCCCACCACGTCAGGGGAACGCCTCTTTTGACATCAGCTTTCCTTGGGTTGGTTGGTTGGTGAGTATGTTGATAAGCCCGGCTCTTATTCTCAGCATTGTGTATATAGCTAAACAAGCTGATAAAGAAGATGGCGACACCGAAGAAAGTACTAAAAAAGTTGAATGGGAACAAAAAATCCCAAAACGTTGGCAACCTGTATACGCCTTTATAAAAAACGCCCCGTTTATTGCTACTATAATCAGCTTATTGGCATTAAGCATCACAATTTTTACCATTGATGGTGCGGTTTCTATTGTTAGTTCAGTAATCCACAGTTTTATGCCATATATTCCATATTTAATTGGCGGAGTGGTATTATTTAGTATTATAATTGCCATATTGCTTGCGGTTTTTAAATACAAAAACAATAAATTGCAGGCGGAATACGCATTCAGACAAGAAATTTTTGAAAAAACAGGTGTCATTATTGTTGATAAAAAAACACAAGCGATATTGCCACCCTCTTTCGAAGGGCAACAACAAATAGAAATAATCAGTACAAGCCAAAGCTTAAAAGCCCTGCCCCAAAGTCAGATCAAAGATATTACAAATAAAAGTTCTGAGTAATATCTACAACATAGCAGAACTCAAAAATTTTTATTTGAGACTATTGCACAATAGGCTCACAGTGGCTTCCGACAGTGGCTTTCGTCAAAAAGACACTCCAAAAACCACGAATAAGGACACTAGGCGGGCTTTGCCTGCCAGTGGACTTGGGGGTCTTCGGGGGTATTCCCCCGAAACAAAGGAACTAGGCGGGCTTTACCTGCCAGTGGACCTTAAAGCTTTTTTTTGGGGGGGCTTCGGGGTATACCCAGAAACAAAGGTAAATTTAATTTTCCTGTAAAATTAGTGGGTTTTGTGACTAAAGACGTTTTATGCTATCTGCATACAGAGAATAAAACGATGACAAAAGTACGCAAAACAGCGTTTGGCAATGGTCTTTATTTAATGACCGGTAATACCATATTTTTTCAGTTTATGCTGAAAGTTACTGCGAGAAGTTCCAAGAATCTCGGCCGCTCTTGCCTGAACAAAATCAGCCCGAACTAAAGCTCGACGTATCAAGGCCGCCTCTAATAAATCTAAAGTCGCCGCCAGATCAAGTTCAACAGGTAAAAGGTCAATAACATTTTTCAACTTGGCTTCTTCGTCTGATAATTCTGAGGGAAGATCACTCACATCAACAACTTCAGAACTCGCCATAACCAAACAACGCTCAATTACATTTTCAAGTTGTCTAATATTTCCCGGCCAATCGTAAGCGGTTAAGGCGTCTAAAGCCGCAGCAGTAAAAGTTTTAACCAAAGACACATTTTCCTGACTATATTTATCAATAAAATATTTTACCAATAAAGGAATATCTTCTCTTCTTTCTCTTAAAGGCGGAAGGTGAATTTGTACAACGTTTAAGCGATAATATAAATCTTCTCTAAAAGTTCCGTTTTCTACTTCTTTTAATAAATCAAGGTTAGTCGCCGCAACAATACGAATATCCACTTCTATTTCTTCGGTTCCGCCAACACGTTCAAATTTGCGTTCTTGTAAAACTCTTAATAGTTTAACCTGAAGTTCAAGCGAAAGCTCGCCTATTTCATCTAAAAACAAAGTTCCACCGTGTCCAAGCTCAAAACGACCACGTCTTAAGGCAACCGCTCCGGTAAAAGAACCCTTTTCGTGTCCAAAAAGTTCACTTTCCAAAACTCCGCTGTTTAATGCCATACAGTTTACAGCAATAAAAGGACCATCTTTGCGAGAAGAGGCAAAATGAATCGCTCTGGCAACTAGCTCTTTTCCGGTTCCTGATTCACCTGTGATTAAAACAGTGGAGCGACTCGGCGCCGCCCTTGAAACTAAGTCCATAACGTTTTGCATAGCCCGACTTTTACCAATAATATGATGAAGAGAATAACGCTCTTCAAGATTATCATGTAAAAGTTGATAGCGACGTTGTGCCGTAGATAAAGCGACAGCATTTTTCACGGAAACCATTAATTCATCATTTGAAAAAGGTTTGGTAATATAATCAAAAGCTCCCTCTTTCATAAGTTCAACAGCACTCTCAATACTGCCAAACGCCGTCATTACCAAAACAGGAATATGAGAAAAGTTCTTTTTTACAAACAACAAAATATCTCGACCAGTAATTTTTGGCATTTTCATATCAGTAAGAATAATATCAATCTCAGAATCTTCTATAAAAGCCAAAGCCGTTTCGGGGTCGTTTAAAGCTGTAACCTGATAACCGGCATCAGACAACATCGCTTCAAGAACAAGCAAATAATTTTTTTCGTCATCAATAATAAGAATATGAGGCAAGGTTGGGGAACTTTCTTTCATAACTATCCACTAATATATAATTTAACAAAACAATCAGGTTTTAAACCCAATCTACGAACACTTACAGTATACACAAATTCTCTTTTATTGCAAAGCACAAGAACAATATGAAAATTTTATTTTAAAACAAAGTTTTTTTTAATTAACTTATTGAATGTTCAGATATTATCATTTATAATAAAAAAAAACTCTAACAATATAAAGAAAAAACTATGAACAATAAAATTTTTTGTCCTAAATGTAACAGCGTTTTGCAAGAATATAAAAATCCGGCATTAACCGTTGATATTATCGTATATACCCTTGATCAAAAAATATTATTGATAGAAAGAATAAACCCTCCACACGGCTTGGCTATTCCCGGTGGTTTCGTCGATTATGGCGAAACAACGGAACACGCCGCACTTAGGGAACTTAAAGAAGAAACGGGCATTGATATAAATAACAATAATACAAAACAACACATAAATAAAAATCTAACTCTTTTCGGAGTCTATTCCGACCCCAAAAGAGACCCAAGACAACATACAGTCAGTATTGTGTATTATATAAAACTAAATAAAGAACTAAAAATCATAGCCGCAGATGATGCCAAAACAGCCACGTTTTTCAGCGTAAAAGACCTGCCTCAAAACTTGGCTTTTGATCATAAAAAAATCCTCTTTGACTTTATTAACTTTATAAACTAACAGTTATAATATAGACGCTAAAATCTTGATAAACAAAAATTAATACAAAGAAAGTATAGATATTATTTTATTTTAAGCTTATTGTATATTTAAACATAATATCTTAAATGGGGAGTAGAGAATGCAAAATAGAGTCATTTTTACTACATCAGAGATATATCCTTTTTCTAAATCAGGCGGTCTTGGCGATGTTCTCGGTGCGTTGCCTCTTGCCTTACATAAACTTGGTGTTCCTGTTGCAGTATTTACTCCGCTTTATGGTCGCCTGCGAACCCCAAACTATCAACTAAGGCTTATTCTTTCTGATTGTCATGTGGGCTACCCCTGGGATCCGATTACCTGCGACGTATATCTTGCCGATTATCATGGTTTGCCGATCTATTTTATTGCACGTAGTGAATATTATGATCGGCGTCATTATTATAATGACCCGGTGAAAGGCGATTATTTTGATAACGCAGAAAGATTTATCTTTTTTTCAAGAGCCGTACTTGAAGTTATTAAACGTCTTGGTTCTGCTCCTGCCATTATTCATGCTCATGATTGGCAAAGTGCGTTAATTCCGGCTTATTTAAACTTTTGGCGACAAACAGACCCCTTTTGGCAAGAGACTAAAAGCATACTGACTATCCATAATTTAGCCTTTCAAGGCCGTTTCGCTTCAAGATTATTTTTTACAAGCGGCCTTCCTATGGAAGCATGGGGGCCGCACGGAGTTGAGTTTTATGGTGATTTCAATTTCCTTAAAGCGGGAATCGCTTATGCCGACAGCATTACAACCGTAAGCCCAAGTTACGCACGCGAGATTTTAACCGAACAGTTTGGTTGTGGATTAGACGGTATTTTGCGTCAAAGAGAACGTAATTTATACGGTATCTTAAATGGTGCAGACTATAATATTTGGAACCCTAATCAAGATAATTTTATACCTTGCAGTTATGACAGCGAAAACCTTAAAGGAAAAGAAAACTGTAAAAAATTATTGATTAAAGATCTAGGCATGTCTCCTAAATTTGAAAATCGCCCTATTCTTGGTTTTATCGGGCGTTTAAGAGGTCAAAAAGGCATTGACTTATTACTTGATATTATACCTGAATTAATGAAACTAGACGTAGGAATAGTTATTTTAGGCGAAGGTAACTTAAAATATGAAGCTGATGCCGCCAACTTGATGGAAACTTACCCCGGAAAAGTGGTTGCTATACTAAATTATACCGAAGAGTTAGCTCACCGCATTCACGCAGCCTCGGATATTTTTTTAATGCCTTCTCGTTATGAACCTTGTGGTTTAACGCAAATGTATGCTTTAAAATTCGGTACTCCACCTGTTGCTACGGCGAGGGGCGGTTTAAGAGATACAATAATACCATTTCCGGCACATAACTCCACCGGTTTTACATTTTTAGAAAGCGACGCTCAACAATTTTTAACCGCCATCAAACAAGCCGTAGATTTATATTCCAACGATCAAACAAGCTGGGAGGCAATCAAACAACGGGCAATGGCTCAAGCTTTTACTTGGAATAAGTCTTGTATGGAATATATCAATATCTACCGAAAACTCGGACAACAACTTCCTGAAAACATAGGCAATAACACAAATGATTAAAGCAAATTCCACAAGACCGGTATATTTTGAACCTTTTGATCTTTACCTTTTTGGAGAAGGCAAACATTGGGATTTGTATAAATTATTAGGAGCTCACCCCTGTGAACAAGATGGGCTCAAAGGTTATCGTTTTGCGGTCTGGGCTCCAAATGCCAGAGCAGTTCATCTTACAGGCGAGTTTAATAACTGGAATCATGCGGAATTACCCTTATATCCTGTGGGTTCTTCCGGTATCTGGGCAGCTTTTTTACCAAACATCAAAAAAAGCCAGCTTTATAAATTTTCAATAACAGACCAAGCAGGAAACGTTAATTATAAAGCCGACCCTTATGCCCTCTTCGCCGAATTACGCCCCGGAGTATCAGGCATCACTTGGGATTTAGATAACTATAAATGGAACGATCAAAACTGGCTAAACCAGCGTGAAAAAAATGGCATTCAATTAAACAAGCCCATTTCTATTTATGAAGTCCACGCCGGTTCTTGGCGACGCCCAAAACAAGGTTTACACCCTTTTTTATCGTTTAAAGAATTAGCTCACAGCCTTATTCCTTATGTAAAAGATTTAGGATTTACACATATTGAATTTTTACCACTGGCAGAACACCCTCTTGACCAATCGTGGGGCTATCAAACAGGGCATTATTTTGCCCCCTCTTCTCGCTTTGGAACACCCGAAGACTTAAAAGAATTTATCGACCTTTGTCATCAAAACGAATTAGGTGTATTGTTAGACTGGGTTCCTGCTCACTTTCCTAAAGATTCTTGGGGGCTTGGGCGTTTTGACGGAACAGCCCTTTATGAACATTTAGACCCTAAAAAAGGTGAACACCCCGACTGGGGAACTTATATCTTTAACTATGGGCGAAATGAAGTTAAAAACTTTCTTTTGTCTAACGCTCTTTATTGGTTAAAAGAATTTCATATTGACGGCCTGCGCATTGATGCGGTCGCTTCTATGCTTTATCTTGATTATTCACGCAAAGAAAATGAATGGATTCCCAACAAATATGGTGGGCGTGAAAACCTAGAGGCTATTGATTTCATCAGAGAATTAAATACAGCCATACACCAAGAACACCCCGGGGCCGTTACAATGGCAGAAGAGTCGACAGACTGGGCGGGGGTTTCCAGGCCAACCTACACAGGCGGTTTAGGTTTTACCTATAAATGGAATATGGGGTGGATGCATGATAGTTTAAAATACATGCAACTAGACCCTATTTATCGCTCACATAATCATAATTCATTAACTTTTTCTATGCTTTATGCCTTTAGTGAAAACTTTTTGCTTCCACTTTCGCATGATGAAGTGGTGCATGGTAAAGGGGCTTTATTATCAAAAATGCCCGGTGATATTTGGCAAAAACAAGCTAATTTACGCCTGCTTTATGCCTATATGTGGGCTCACCCGGGGAAAAAACTTTTATTTATGGGGTCGGAACTGGGGCAATGGAACGAATGGAACTCAGAAGGTGAACTAGATTGGGTTTTATTTGATTTTAAAAGCCATAGAGGGTTTCATACCCTTATAAAAGATTTAAACGCCGTATTGCGTTCAGAACCCGCAATGTATCAACACGATTATGATTGGAGTGGCTTTAGTTGGATGGATTTTTCTGATCATAACAATTCTATTTATAGTTTTTCTCGTAACACAAATAACGCAAAACCTTTGCTTTGGGTCTTTAACTTTACTCCGATTGTGCGTTATAATTATCATGTTAACTGCCCCCACGGCGGCAGGTGGCAAGAAATTTTCAACTCCGACCATGAACGTTATGACGGCAGTAATGTAACGAACCCCAACCCAATTAACGCCTTTGATTATTATGCAGGGCACAGAATAGCACTCACCCTTCCGCCTTTGGGTGCGGTATGTTTAGTGCCTATAGATTAAAATATTACACAAATAAAACTTTTTCGTAACACAATCGTCATATTTAAACCTTATAAAAATCTTAACCGAGATTATTGCATAATATTCTCATGGTGGCTTTATTCAGAAAGGCATTTCCAAAATCACGGATAAGGAAAATTTCATTTCCCTGTAAAATTAGTGATTTTTATGACTTAAAATGTTTTCTGCGATGTGTATACGGAGCATAAAACGATGAAAAAAGCACGCAAAACTAAGTTTTGCAATGGTCTTTAACTGAAGAAAAAAGATATATATTAATAAAAAGTATATAGAAATTTTCCAAGTCAACAGTCAAACATCACCCTAACAAATTGATTTTTAAAGGAGTTTTTATGAAAAACATACTCGTTTCATGTTTAACTTTACTTTCTATTGTTTTTTCTTCTACCGCATTCGCCAGTTCTAATGAAGTAAAAATAAATGGTTCTACAACTGTATTACCTGTTATTCAAAAAGCCGGTGAAGTTTTTATGAAAAACAACCCATCTGTTACCGTGTCAATCTCTGGTGGCGGATCAGGTAACGGAATAAAAGCTTTAAATGAAAAGCTTTGTGATATTGCTATGTCTTCTCGTGATATAAAAAGTACAGAGATTGAAGACGCTAAAAAAAGAGGCGTTACCCCTACTCGTTTCGCCGTTGCCTGGGACGCTATTGTACCAATCGTACACCCTAGCAACCCCGTGAAAAGCGTTAGCATTGAACAGTTAAGAGACATTTATTCAGGTAGAATTACTAACTGGAAAGACCTCGGTGGAGTTGACGGAAAAATAGTTGTTACTTCTCGTGATACCTCATCAGGCACTTATGAAAGCTGGGCAGAACTTGTAATGCACAAAGAAAAAGTGTCTCCGGCTGCGTTATTACAAGCTTCAAGCGGTGCTGTTGTAACAAGTATTACTAAAAACAAGCGTGCGATTGGTTATGTTGGTTTTGGTTATTTAAACAAAAATATCAAAGCGTTAACAGTTAATGATGTAGAAGCATCTGCTTCATCTGTATTAGAAAAAAAATGGCCTATTTCTCGTGAACTTTACCTCTTTACTGATGGCGAACCTAAAGATAGCGTAAAAGCTTTTATTGACTTTATGTTTGACCCACAAAAAGGACAAAAAATCGTTAAAGAAGTTGGCTTTATTCCTGTTAAATAAGCTATAAAAGCTCTCTTTATAACAAATAAAAGTTCTTACTGTTTATCCTATCTATTTGTAGGTAAACAGTAAGAACATGACTTATTTTAAACGCTTCTAAAATAAAGTAAGTATATTAAGGAATCAAACCACATGTCTCTAGCTTCAAAAAAAGAACAACTTATAAAAATAATCTTAGCTTTTTTAGCCGCTTGTTCTTTGTTTTTTCTTTTACTGATTGTTTTATTTTTATTTATTGAAGGTATTCCTTTGTTTACAAAGATACCAATTTGGGACTTTATAACGGGTTTTGCGTGGTATCCTGCTGAAACACCACCTGAATTTGGCATATTCCCCATGATTATAGCATCTTTCGCAGTTACGATTGTTGCAACGCTGATCGCAATGCCCCTTGGCTTAATGACGGCTGTTTACTTAACAGAGCTTGCACCAAGCACACTTAGAAGAATTATTAAACCGATTATAGAACTCTTGGCTGCCCTGCCTTCTGTTGTAATCGGATTTTTTGGTATGGTTGTATTAGCCCCTTTGTTACAAGAAGCTTTTGACCTCGATACGGGGTTAAACTTGTTTAATGCGGCGTTAATGCTCGCTTTTATGAGTGTTCCAACTATTTGTTCCGTTGCCGAAGATTCTTTATTCGCTGTTCCCGGTTCTTTAAGAGAGGCCTCTCTCGCTTTAGGAGCAACAAAGCTTGAAACTATCACCAAAGTTACTATACCCGCCGCATTTTCAGGATTGGCAACAGCCGTTATGCTCGGCATGTCAAGAAGTATAGGCGAAACAATGGTTGTATTGATGGTCGCCGGCGGAGCGGGGATTATACCCAGCTCTTTATTTGACCCCGTTCGTCCTTTACCTGCTATTATTGCCGCAGAAATAGCCGAAGCTCCTTTTAGAGGAGAACATTATCAAGCTTTATTCTGTATCGCCCTACTTTTGTTTTTATTTACTTTTTTGTTTAATTTTGTTGCTTATTATATTTCAGAAAAACATAAACAAACGCTTTAGGATCAACTTATGTCAGCTCATACATTTCAAATATACCGCTATTTAAAAGAAAAAGTCGTTTTTTTTATCTTTCGTTTTTCTACTTTTATTAATTTATTCGCTTTAGTCGCTATCTGTAGTTTTATTGCAATAAACGGATATTCGGCAATCACTTGGGAGTTTTTAAGTTCTTCGCCTAAAAATTCTATGACCGAAGGTGGTATTTTGCCTTGTATTATAGGAACAAGTCTTTTGGCGGGCGGAGCTTTGTTAATATCTTTTCCCCTCGGTGTTTGCTCTGCTGTTTACCTTCATGAATACGCCGGGAAAAGTCGTTTTGCTAAATACATACGCCTTGGCGTAAACAATTTGGCGGGCGTTCCTTCTGTTGTTTTTGGTCTTTTTGGTTTATCATTTTTTGTAATTTTTTGCGGACTTCAAATATCTTTAATCTCAGGTATTTTAACATTAAGTATTGTTACCCTACCGGTTATTATAAGCACTTCTGAAGAAGCGTTAAGACAAGTTCCCTCTACTTATCGCGAAGCCTCTTTTGCCTTAGGTGCAACTCAAAGTACAACAATATGGCGAGCTGTTTTACCTTCTGCCTTGCCGGGAATGTTAACGGGAGCTATTCTTGGTTTAGCTAGAGCAACGGGAGAAACCGCCGCAATTATGTTTACTGCTACTGTCTTTTTTACTCCAAAAGGCGTTGAATCTATCTTTAGTCCCGTTATGTCCCTGCCTACTCATATGTATGTTTTAGCAACGGCTGGTACTGAAATTGAAAAAACCCTCCCCCTTCAATACGGAACAGCTCTCGTATTATTTGGGCTAGTCTTATTAATGAATTTAACAGCGATTATAGTAAGAGACCGCATTCAACAAAAAGTTTAGAAAAAATAACCTGATATAAAAAAATAAGATGATATGCCATGCAAACTATATTAATTATTGAAGACACAGAAGACATTAGAGAACTTTTGAGCTTTAATTTAAAACAAGAAAATTATAAAGTACTAGAAGCCTCTTCCGGCGAAGAAGGTCTTGATTTAGCACAAAAACATAACCCAAATCTTATTATTCTTGATGTCATGTTACCCGGAATTGATGGCTTTTCCGTTTGTAAAAGATTACAGGCAAAACAACAAACAAAGAATATTCCAATCGTTATGCTCACCGCCAGAGGTGAAGAAATTGACAGGATTATCGGTTTTGAACTTGGAGCAATCGATTACGTTGTAAAACCATTTAGCACAAGAGAACTAGTTTTAAGAATACGCTCAATTTTAACACACTATCACAAATCTACCGATAAAACAAAACTAAGCACAGGAAATATCTCTCTTTTCACAGACAGCCATGAAGTACATATCAACAATAATCCTATACATTTAACCCTAACGGAATTTTCTTTGCTTCAAGATTTATTGTTACATAAAGGTTTGGTGCGTAGTCGTGAACAGCTTTTAAATTCCGCCTGGAGCGATAGCTTTGACGGATATAGTCGTACAATTGATGCACATATTAAACGCCTTAGAGAAAAACTTTTGGAAGAATCAGAACTTATAGAAACAGTAAGAGGCGTAGGATATAGGATAAAAGATGTTTAGAAAAATTAAAAATCAACTTAAAAATCAAAGTGTTTCTTTTTTGTTAATTATACTGTCAACTCTAGCACTAATCGGTATATTAACAGCTCTTCATAGCCTGCTTTATAAATCTTTAGTAAAAGAAGAAATAGATCAAGCGTTAAACCAAGTAAAGTTGCTCGGTATTTTAACAAAACAATCACCGGAACTTTTAAAAGAACAAAACCTTATAAGAATCAACCAAGAATCAAATGTGCGTATTTCTCATATCGGAGAAAACGGACAAATGCTTGCTGATTCTTCTTTACCTGAAAATACTGTAAAAGGAATAGATAACCACAGCGACAGGTTGGAATTTATCCTTGCCCAACAAAACGGAGTTGGAAGCTCTGTTCGTACAAGTGCTACTTCCGGAATAGAAACTATTTATGCAATAACAAGGCTTTATGATAACAGTTTTTTACGTTTAGCCGTTCCTCTTTCAACCGTTCAAGAAAAACTTGAATCTCATTTTAAACTTTTGGGTTTATTAATTATTATAACATTTTTAGTTACTTTTTTATTCTTTTTTATTCGCTCACACAAACTAAAAAAGAACCTGCAAAACTTAGAAACTATGATTTTAAATATTTCGGAAGGCAACTATAAACAAACTATCAGTTCTATCCAAATACCTGAGTTTTATCCTTTAATTCGTGCTGTTAGAATTATTGCCAAAGGCATACAAAAAAATATGCACACTTTACAAAACCAAAACAGTCAACTTAAAAGTATTTTTGACGGGCTTCAAGAGGCAATAATCATACTTGATGAAAATGGCAACGTAACAGCTCACAATTCAAAATTACACAACTTTTTTCCCGAAACCAAACACTATTTAAACAAACAGTTGATTGAAATAATTCCACTCCCCGAACTTCAAGCAGCAGGGGAAGAAATGTTAAAACAAACTCAAAGTGTTACCCTTAATTTTAACTATGAAACTCTTAATAATAAACAACTTTTAATTCAACTTTACACAGCCGAAGAAGCCACCAACCTCGTAAAATTAATTGTTATTATTGACGATATTACGACTAAATTACAACTTGAACGCACCCAAAAAGACTTTGTTGCCAATGTCTCCCACGAATTGCGAACTCCTTTAACTACAATTAAAGGTTACGCCGAGACTTTATATCATAATGAATGTGAACAAGATGTGATTAAAAGTTTTTCCCAAAAAATTATAAAAAACAGTTTATTCTTAAACAATTTGATCGAAGACTTATTGGTTTTGGCAAAATTTGAAAATAAAAATCAAACAATTGAAACTAAACGTGTATCATTCATGGATTGTTTGAATAATGCCAAACAACTTTTAGGCTCTCAAACAACAAAAAATATTATAGAAACGACGGCGGAAAATAGTACAACCTGTTACGTTTTAGCCAATGAAAATTTATTGGTGCAAGCCATTAGGAACTTATTGGAAAACGCCTATCGCCACTCACCTGACCATGCGTCAATACTTATTAATATATATAAAGAAGATACTTATTGTGTTTTGGCTGTTTCTGATTTTGGAGAAGGTATTCCTAAAAAAGAACAAACCAGAATTTTTGAACGTTTTTATAAAACAGAAAAATCAAAACATCATCAAAGTACAGGTTTGGGTCTAGCCATAACCAAACAGATTATCGAAAAGTTTAACGGAGAAATATTGGTAGAAAGCCCAAGTAAACTCGCTAACACAACTTTTTATATCAAACTTCCTACACAAGAATAACCGACAAAAGAATAACCAGATAAATTACTCAACAAATTCATATAAGCCAAACGATAACGGAGTTTTTAATGACTTTTAAAATAGAAACACAAAACATAGATTTTTATTATGGAAAAAATCAAGCCTTATTTGACGTTAATCTGAACTTTCCCACAAATCAAGTAACGGCACTAATCGGACCTTCGGGTTGTGGAAAAAGCACTTTTTTGCGTTGCTTAAATCGCATGAACGATTTAGTTGCCAATACTAAACTCGAAGGGACAATTCTATTGGACGGAGAAAACATAAACAGTAATAAAACCGATTTAATTGCTTTAAGGCGTAAAGTCGGCATGGTCTTTCAAAAACCAAACCCCTTTCCCAAAACTATTTTTGAAAACGTTGCTTATGGTTTAAGAGTAAACGGCATGAAAAAAACAAGCGAACTTGAAGAACGTGTTGAAAAATCTCTAAGACGTGCCGCTATTTTTGACGAGGTTAAAGACAGGCTTCATAGTTCTGCCCTCGGCTTATCCGGCGGTCAACAACAACGCCTTTGTATCGCCAGAGCGTTGGCGGTTGAACCTGAAGTTTTATTGATGGACGAACCGGCAAGTGCCCTTGACCCTATTGCGACACAAAAAATAGAAGAAGGAATCCACGAGCTTAAAAAAAACCTGACTATTATTATTGTTACTCACAATATGCAACAAGCCGCAAGAGTCTCAGATCGCACAGCCTTTTTTTATATGGGAAAACTTATTGAAGATGGTGAAACCGAACAAATCTTTTCTCGTCCCAAAAATCAACAAACAGAAGATTATATTACAGGACGTTTCGGTTAAAAAACAATAAAAACAAACTGATATAAAACTTAATAAAAAACGAATAAAGATAAAGGTAACTTTTATGTTAAGCCACGAAACACAAACCCAACAAATGATTTCAAACTTAAGAACTCGTCTGCTTGTTATGTTTGCAAGCACAACTATCGCTTTTGACGAAGCTTTAGATGCCTTACACTCCGGTAATGTTGGCAAAGCAATCGCCGTTATAGAGGGCGACGATACGATTAATAGTCTTGAAGTTGAAATTGACAATCTTTGCCTATCATTATTGGTAAAAGCTCAACCCGTAGCCAAGGATTTACGTTTTGTTATCGGAACATTACGCATTATTAACGACCTTGAACGTATTGGAGACGAAGCGACTATTATCGCCGAACGCATTCTTAATATTGAAGACAGCTCATATAAATTAGTAGAAGAAACAAATAAAATGCTTATTAATTTGGCTCAAACAATATTGCATAAAGCAACTAACGCATTTAAAGATCAAGATGCCGAAAGCATTTTTCATATCTGTAAACTCGACGATGAAATATCTCAAGCCGAAATGACCGTAATGCAAAATATTATGACCAAAACGGAAAAAGAAGCGGCTAGTTTTAACTCTTATACCACCATGCACAGTATTTTAGTCTCTCGCTCGCTAAATCGTATTTGCAGACGTGCAATAAATATAGCCGAACACACTTATTTTATTTATAAAGGTGAAAATTTAAAACACGCACACTGTTAAAATATTCCATTAAACGAATAAAAAAAGCCATTGCACAATAAGTTCAGCTTACTGGTGCAATGGCTTTTTAACGTTTTAGGTTATATGCGTTTTGATTAGATTAAACTATTTTCCTAAACGTGCTTTAACATAAGGAACTAAACCACCGAGGCTGATAAGCTCCTGTAAAAACGGAGGAAACGCTTTTGCTGTATAATTTTTACCTGTGCGTTTATTGGTAATAATTCCCTTATCAACGTCAACGCTTATTTCATCACCCTTTTGAATATCTTTAATCGCTTCGGGACATTCTAAAATCGGTAGACCTACGTTAACCGCATTTCTATAAAAAATACGGGCAAAACTGGCGGCGATTACACAAGAAATATTTGCTCCAACAATAGCGATCGGGGCGTGTTCACGGCTTGAACCACAACCAAAGTTTTTACCCGCAACCATAACATCACCGGCTTTTACATCAGTTGCAAAGCTTTTATCAATATCTTCCATACAATGTTTAGCTAATTCTATAGGGTCAATAGTCGTTAAATAACGAGCCGGAATAATTACGTCTGTATCAATATTATCCCCATAAACCCAAGCTTTTCCATTTAATTGTTTTTTCATTTCATACTCCGATATAAAATATGTTTAATTAATCAGCGTAAATAATAAGTTATTTCAGCTCAGCGTAAATAATAAGTTATTTCAGCTCACCGTAAATAACAAAGTTATTTCAGCTCATTAGGATGAGCAACACGCCCTAAAACCGCACCTGTGGCAGCCACAAGCGGGCTTGCTAAGATAACTTCACTCTCCGTACTACCCATACGTCCGATAAAGTTACGGTTGCTAGTAGAAAGACAACGCTCACCCGGAGCAAGGATACCTAAATGTCCGCCCAAACAAGGTCCGCAAGATGGGGTTGTAATAACCGCACCGGCATCTAAAAAGGTTTGAATATAACCTTTTTCCATTGCTTGATTATAAACTTCATAAGAAGCAGGAATAACAATTAAACGCACATCATCATGCACTTTACGCCCTTTTAAGATAGAAGCGGCTTGTTCAAGGTCAGTAATACGACCGTTAGTGCAAGAACCAATAAAGACTTGGTCAATTTTCATGTCTTTAACTTCAGTAACGGGCTTAACGTTATCAGGAAGGTGAGGCAACGCCACAACAGGCTCAAGCTTATTCAAGTCTATTTTGATAACTTTGGCATATTTTGCATCAGCACCAGGATAAACAGGAGTAAATTCTCTTTTCGCTCTGGCTTTAGCATAAGCTAAGGTTTTTTCATCAGGTACAAACAAACCACATTTTCCGCCGGCTTCAATCGCCATATTCGCCATGGTAAAACGCTCGTCCATATTCAGATCAGCGATACCTTCGCCGGCAAATTCAATCGCCATATAATTAGCACCTTCAACGCCAATCATACCGATAAGAGCAAGAATCATGTCTTTACTGGTAACAAAAGGTTTACGCTTTCCGGTATACTCTACTCTGATAGTTTCAGGCACTCTAAGCCAAGTTTCGCCTAAGGCCCAAGCCGCCGCCAAGTCGCTAGAACCAACGCCGGTCGCTAAAGCACCCAAAGCACCACCGGTACAAGTATGGCTATCAGCACCAAGCACAATATCACCAGGCAAAACATAACCTTGTTCCGGTAAAAACGCGTGTTCTACTCCAACACGACCCACTTCCCAAAATAACATTTTTTTCGCCTTAGCAAACTCACGAATCTTTTTAACTTGAGTTGCTGATGCAATATCTTTATTAGGAGTAAAATGGTCTTGTACTACCGCACAACGTTGTTTATCAAAAACCTGATCTGCACCCATTCTGTGAAATTCATGAATAGCAGGCGGAGTGGTAATATCATTGGCAAAAGCAAAATCAACATTTACACGACAAATTGCACCCGGCTCTACTTTTTCGCCTGATTTTGGGTCAATATGTTTGGCAATAATTGCTTCTACTAAAGTATATTTACTGTTTTTAGTTTCCATTATTTTTTGCCTCCTTGGCAGTTGTTAAAATAAGTAAGCGATTTACAGCGTTTACATACGCTTTCACGCTAGCCTCAATAATATCTGTCGAAGCCCCACGCCCTTGAGCTTTAATTCCATCGTGTTCAAGAACAACAATGGCTTCTCCTAAAGCATCAGAAAGTTGGCTTGTAGCTTTAATTTGGAATTGAGTTAAAGTTGGTTCAAAACCTATAATACGTTTTATGGCATTATAAGCCGCATCAACAGGACCATTTCCCACAGCGGCATCTCTTAACCCTTCTTTACCCTTAGTCAAATTTACCATGGCAGAAGCCGGAACATCAGCACAACCTGCCTGAACAGTATAATTTTTATAAACAAATGCATCTGTTGTTGAAATACCTAAAATATTATCAATAACCAAGGCCTCAAGATCAGCATCAGTTACATCTTTTTTAGCATCACACAACAGCTTAAAGGCTTTAAACGCTATTTCAATTTGTTCTTCGCTTAATTGATAACCCAAAGCGGAGAGGCGATCTTTAAAGGCGTGTTTGCCTGAATGTTTTCCCAACACTAAAACAGCAGCAATCGCACCAACGTCTTCGGCATTCATAATTTCATAGGTTGCTCTATTTGCTAAAATTCCATGTTGATGAATGCCAGCTTCATGGCTAAATGCATTTCCACCGACAATAGCTTTATTAGGAGGAACAGCAACACCAGTTAGCTTGGCTGTAAGTTGGCTAGTACGCATCAATTGTTGTGTAACTAAATTTGAAGTTAAACCATAAAAATCACGACGGGTTTTTAAAGCCATAACAACTTCTTCTAAAGCCGCATTTCCGCCACGCTCGCCAAGACCGTTAATAGTTCCCTCAACTTGTCTTGCCCCTGCTTTTAAAGCGGCGAGAGAGTTAGCAACCGCTAAACCTAAGTCATCATGACAATGCACTGAATATATTACATTTTTAGGAGCATTCACCCCTTCAATCACTTTTTTAACAAAAGCACCATATTCATCAGGCACAGCATAACCAACAGTATCCGGAATATTTAAAGTCGTAGCACCACACTCAATAGCAAGTTTAAAAACTTCAATTAAAAAAGCTAAGTCAGAGCGACTGGCATCTTCGGCTGAAAATTCAACATCTTTACAAAGACTATGAGCTAAACTAACGCCAGAGCGTACTTCGTTTAAAACTTGTTCCCTGGTCATTTTAAGCTTATATTCCATATGTATCTGGCTGGTAGCTATAAAGGTATGAATGCGTGCTTTGTCCGTTACTTCAAGGGCTTTTGCCGCCGCTCTAATATCAGCCTCGCGAGTACGAGCTAAAGAGGCAACGGTAGTTCCCGTTCCTTTAGCAACTTTAGCAATCGCCGCAACACAATCAAAGTCTCCGGGAGAAGCCGCCGCAAAACCGGCCTCGATAACATCTACTTTTAATTTACAAAGTTGGTTCGCAAGTTGTACTTTTTCTTGAACATTAAGATTAACGCCGGCCGCTTGTTCGCCGTCTCTTAGCGTTGTATCAAAAATAATAACACGATTGTCTTCCATTTTACACTTCCTTATCTTTTTAATTTTAATGTTATTTAGATATCTTTTCAATCTTTTATTCAGATTTTTATAATATTTTTTTTCCACCAAGCGAATGACACAAATTTCAACTCAAGTCCTCAAACAAAAATAAATAAAAAAGCCGAACTTTTACAGCTCGGCTTTCGTTAGTTTATTACTCTAATTATGTTTTTTAAACATAAAGAATCAAACCCACTTGCCGGAGCCAACAGGTAATAGAAGTAGTAATAGACCAAAAATATTATTATGGTTTATTGAATACATTTATTACGGCTCCAAAGTTAAGTTTATTTTAGTTAAGTTTGAATTTTTTATTTTATTTGTATAAATATACAAACATTTCGTTTAAAATATGTGATCTAAAAAAAAAGTCAAGAATAAATTTATAGTAAATCTATTTTTGCATTATTTTGCCCCAAAACCCAGTAAAGTAACAACCAACTCAGAATATCCTATCTCTTTTGCATAAGCCAAAGCTGTTTTTTTATTTATATCTGAAGCATTTATATTTACCCCGGCATTAAACAATATATTAATACGCTCAATAGCTTCAACGTCTCTTTCTGCCCCTAAGTGTAAAACAGCTTCTATTATTGGGGTTCTGCCGTCATTATTTCTAAAATAAATATCTGCTCCACTATTCAGTAATAACTTAACTATTTCATGATTTTTATTGCGGCTTGCTGCCAACATAAAGGCAGTATTGCCATTGTTATCTTGGCTATTAATCTCAGCACCGCTCTTAACAAGAAGGGCTACCACTTCAGGATTGTTATGATAAGTCACAGCGATCATAAGTGGCGTTTCTCCATCACTAGTTTTTGCATTTACATCTGCACCTGCTTTAATAAACATTTCGACAGATTTTAAGCCTAGGTTAGGGTCAGCGGAATCGTAGATTCTTGAATCGTCAACCAAAAACATAAGTGAAGTGTAACCGCTTATATTTTTTACATTTACATCTGCACCTGCTTTAAGTAACAAACTTAAAATATTATATGATTTATTATAAAATGCCTCTGTCATAAGTGGAGTAAGACCATGTTTATTTTTAGCATTTACGTTAGCACCCAATTTAAGTAATGGCTCAACTAATTGCTCAAGCTGGTTATAATCGCTGTTATATTTTATTGCCAATATAAGAACGGTATTACCATCTTCGTCTATATAATTTATATCACTCATAGCTTTTATGATGATTTCAGCTTCAGCAAAACGCCCAAACCAATATTCATTATATTTCCCAACAGGCACTGCACTCACAACAGCAACCTGATTAAAAGAAAAAAAGAAAGTGAAGAAAAAGCACAAGATAACGAGTTGAAAATATTTGCAACTATCATAAAAACGCACAGGAAAAGACATAGGACACTCCAAAAAATTACGCCTTATTTTTTAATATCGTATCAAAACGACTCAAGAACACAAAGAAAATATGCTAAAATCAAAAAGATAAATATCACTAAAAAAACAACTTGACCTTTTTGAAAAATTCTCATAAACAAGGTTTTCGCACTAATAAAGTGTCTATTATTCCTCGGTAGCTCAGTCGGTAGAGCGGGTGACTGTTAATCACTAGGTCCGCGGTTCAAGCCCGTGCCGAGGAGCCAGAATTTTAGAAAGGACTCATCAGAAATGGTGGGTTCTTTTTTTGTTATGCTATAGTATACAAAAATATTGATTGGATGTGTATTTGGTATATATCTAACTTGTAGGCTCTCGTAGCATTGATACCAACTTTAACACAGAAACTATCTAAGACTTATATTATTTTGAGACTATTTAGTAATTTAATTTCTTGAATTGTCTATTAAGAATACTTTTCCATTACCGATGACAGTATATTTGATACACAGAGTTATATTTGGAGTTGTGTATTTTCTATAAATGCCCTATAATTTATGGCAGCTATAAGCTGATATAATAATTATTGAGGGGGTGCTAATGTCTTCTTCGCTTATACCAGATGATCCCCGTTTTGAGCGTGGTAAATTAAATGATGATTTTAGTATCGTATATGGCATATCAAATGAAGCGTTTCCTCATAACGTTGACGCTGAATATCTAGCATTATCAATACTAGGACTTACATCCACTCTTAAAAAAATATCAAAAGAAATACTTGGGGTAAATATCCAAGTCACAATAGGGGCAAATAAAGAAGGTTCTCTCGAAATTTTTGCTTCTATTATAACATTAGTTTTCGCTCCAATGACATTGTTACAATTTTTTGGATATGATTACAAAAAGACAAAAGGAGCTATTGGTGGTTTTTTATTAAATGTTATTAAGGTAATATCTAACAAATTAAAAGCAACTAATGGTGAATTAGACTTGTTTATAGAAGCAATATCTAAAGATGAATTGATGAGCAACGAGGAAAAAAATACACTTATAAAACTTATCAATGATGCAAAGATTAGAGATGGGCTTGATGACTTCACTAAGGTGCTTGAGCATAATGATGTATCTAAGATAGAATTAAAGCAAGATAATATAAATATCATTGCATTAGAAAAAAAAGATAGAAAATATTTTATACTTAGCTCTCCAGAAGAACAGTCTATTACTACTGAAAATAAATTAGTCAAAATTGTATATATATCTCCATTTAAAACAAAATGGCAATTTTCAAGTGAAGGGCAAATGTTCTGGGCAACAATAGATAATGATCAATTTATTGACGATATAAAAGATACTGACATGGCTGAGCTTGAAAGCATGTACTTTGATGCTAAGATCATAACAACAAGTTACAAAAAAATAGGATCTAAAAGAGCTTCTGTCAGTAGAATAATTACTGATATTGTCAAATATGACTTTCCTCTATTCAACCACCAAGATAACAATAGTCCCAAGACAATATAAGTTATAGACCTTTCATGTGTTCAAGTGGGTATCAATGCTACAATAACCTCCAGGTGAAATACAGACCAAAATACTCCTTTTTATATACATACATAAGACAAAAACAAAAAAAAGAACCCATCATTTCTGATGAGTCCTTTCTAACATTCTGGCTCCTCGGCACGGGCTTGAACCGCGGACCTAGTGATTAACAGTCACCCGCTCTACCTACTGAGCTACCGAGGAATAATAAACGCATTATTAGTGCGAAAACCTTGTTTATGAGAATTTTTCAAAAATGTCAAGTGTTTCTTCAAAAAAAGAGAATAAATATAAAAAAATACTCAACAAAAGACATATAACCAATATTTATTTCGGCTTTATCATTAATTAAATCAATAAGATAATCTTAATGACCCATTTCTGATTTAATCCAAGCTTTAATTTCCTGAGTCGGTTCAAAAACGCCACGTAAGTTACCATATTCTTTTACATAGTTCGCTTTTAACGAATCAGGTAAAGGTACGGAAATCAGCTCAACAGCATTTTCGGAATTACGCCTGACTAAACGAATAATAGGCGACTCTCCCCAAGTATCAACCACGAAATAATGAGCAAAATCATCTTTTGAACGCACAGGTGGGTGTTCGGCGTGCCAATCATTATTACCCCACTCCAAATACATAGTTACAGCGTGTTCCGGACTTAAATTCCAATCAATATTAAGCTGAGAAAAATCTTTTAGCGAACTCATTATAATCCTCCTTTATAATAATTTTAATTGCGTTTCCCTGATACTGTGATGTGCTTTTAAAGTAGAAAATAAAATATTGCGTTTAGGAAGTTCATGAATAAATTTAGAGGGTTTTAGTCTAAGGGCATGTCCTGAAAATTCTCTTTTAGAAGAATAACTCATCAAAACGGCGTCTTGGGCTCTGGTTAACCCAACATAAAAAATCCGTCTCTCTTCATCTATATTAACAGAAAGAGATTTATTTTTCAACTTTCCACTAAGAAAATCAACACCCATAAAAGGAATTAATCCATCTTCAAGCCCCGGTAAAAAAACAATTTTAAATTCTAAGCCCTTAGCTGCATTAATAGTCAGCAACTGGACTTTTTCACTATTATTTTTTGCCAATTCAAGCTCGCTTTGCATACTAATCCAATTAATCAACCCCGACCAACCTGAATATTTATCAAAACTTTTGACTAAGGTTTTAAAAGCTTGAGATTGCCAAAAAAGTGCATCAAACGGCAAAGAATCAGAAAAATATGCAGCGATCCCCAAAGGACCTTTTGCTATAATTTTTTCAGGACATTTCAAGTTTTCTTCTTCGGTTAAGTTAATACCAAACTGTCTTGATGCCGCATTAATAATCATTTCAACTCTCGGCTCTCGCCAAAAAACTTCTGTCTCAGGCGTAGAACAAGGAACACCCATTCTTTGAAGAGTGTTTTTAATTACCGGAATAAGCTCTTTTGTCCGCACCAACACCACAATATCACTTAAACTATACTCCCCTTTCCCATCAATAGAGTCGAAATGAGAGGTGTTTTTATCTATATTTTTGGCATGGTCGATAATATTGTGTGATGGCAAACCCAAAAAAGATTTAATTTGCGAACCTATCCAAAAAGCTTCACTTTTATCACTCGAAGCGTGAAAAACTCGAATATCGCCTTGTTTCTGCGTTTGATCAGTGCTTAAACCAGCCTGATGCATCGTCGGACTCAAAGCATAAGAACGTATAAAACCAGAAGAAAGTTCCAATAGCTCAGGGGTTGAACGGTAATTTTCATCAAGATGTATTACGTTCAAATGAGGCCAGTTTTCTCTTAATGAATTTTCAACATCACCACCGGCACCTTGAAAAGAACAAATACTTTGATCAGGGTCGCCAACAGCGAAAAAACCAAGACCATCAGGCGGCGTTAAGGCCTTGATTAAAGCCAGTTGCAAATTTGACAAATCTTGTATTTCATCAACAAGAATATGCGTCCAAGGGCGTGAATAAATTCCCGTATCCATCTGTTCACGCCAACTTTCCAAAAGTTCAATGAGATCAGCCAAGTTCCAAGCTGTTTTTTGTTGACAATAATTTTGATATTGGATTTTTAGCTCGTCTTTTAAAGGTAGCAAACGCTCACGATTCAGATTGATTTCTTGAAAATTATCACGGAGCTTGGTAATATTTTGTTCCCCATTTGCCTCAATAAACAGCTTTAAAGCGTTTTCGGAAGACAATAAAATCGGCTTACTGCGGTGTGTATTCTGCCAAACTTCAAATGCCAATGCATACAAAGTATCAACTCGCGGGATAGGCGTTCCGCCTCCTAAATATTGTAATAATCTTTGGTCTATTTCAGTAGCGGCACGTCTGGTGAAAGTAAGGGCTAAAATATTTTTTATACTGATTGAGTTTTCGATAAGATGTAAAATACGTCCAATTAAAGTACGCGTTTTTCCACTTCCCGGACCGGCTATCACTAAGTTTGGTCCGGCACTGGAACAAAGAGCACGCTTTTGATTTACGTTAAAGCGAATTTCTCTTATAACCTCCTCGTAATTTTTGGGTAAAGCAGGCATAAGAACTTCGTTAAGATGGTCATTAGGATCACTTTGTTCTTGCTGTTGAGCTTCTTTCTTTTCTCTCGAAGGACAAAGCGGAACAATAAGATTATCCAAGGAAAAACCAACCAAAGTACCTCGTTTTAAAAGTTCTTTCTGTTCTTTTTCACTAAAAACTCTTACAACGCCATATTCTCCGTCATATCCACCCTCTCGCAATACAGCACCGTGCCTCATGCGAGAAATTGCTTCGCCAAGCGGTGCGGAAAAACGCATAAGTTCATCTTCCGGAACTTGACTTAAAATAGATAATTCCGCGCCAAAACGAGAAATTAATCTAGCGTGCATATCGCTAACACGGCGACTTTTCGAGTTTGTTCCAACAACTTCCGAAATGAGTTCCGCCAAAGGGATTAAAGATTGTTCGCTACTAGCACTTTTAAAAACCGGTGTTTCCCTGTCCGCAAGTTCCAAAACCCTGTTTAAAACCCCAATTGTCAAGGGTTTTCCGCAAACAGGACAAATACCGTGTCTGGCTCTGCTCTCAGATGGTTCCATGACAATATTGCATTTTCTGTGTCCGTCCAGGTGATATTTGCCTTCTTCGGGGAAAAATTCAATTGTTCCTATCAAATTTGTTGAGTTAATACTTTTTCCATCAGACCCCCGCAAAGCATTTAAAACGCCCTGATAAGACAAGGTTCCTGAAAAAATATTTGCCTCTCGTCCAAGGTTTTCTCCGGAATGTGCATCAGAATTTGAAACCAGTTTAAAACGATCTAACGAGCTAATCAGGCGGTTCATTTCTTGATTTGAAGAAAGACCGGTTTCGAGAGCAAAAATATGTTCGGACAAAGATCCAAAACACTCTTCAACTGAATCAAAACCTGATTTTGAACCAAACAAAGAAAACCAAGGAGTCCAGATATGAGCAGGAATCAAAAAAGAATCAGGGTGAGACTCAAGCACCATTTCAAGAACCTGTTTTGCATCAAGACCCACAGTCGGTCGACCGTCTGAACTTATGTTCCCGATTTTTCCGAGTTTTTCAGAAAATTTATCCGCAACTTCAAAGTTTGGAAAATAAACTATATTGTGAATTTTACGCACTTTTCCGTTTTTTTTGTAAACCGAACTAATTTCGCCCTGTAAAATAAAATTTGTCTCTCCGGAAATTTTTAATCCGGAATAAAGCGGAAGTTCGTGATCAATATCAACAGCATTTTTTAAGTGATAAAAACCCGTTTTATTATTATAAACAAGTTTTTCTTTAAGCTCCTCACGCCAAACGGGGTGAGTAATATCACCGGTTCCGATAAGCTCAAGACCCTTGATCTTTGCCCAAGCCGCAAGGTAATGTGCCGTCAGTTTAGAGCTGGTTGCCCTTGAAAAACGAGAATGTATATGAAGATCCGCACGAAATGTTTGCATAGCAATAAATTAACCTAATAAAAAATAACCCTTAAAAATGCTTCCAAAAATAATAATTTTATTTACATCAATTAACAGCTAAGCTACAGATTGTTTTTAACGAGATGATACTGTTAAATTTATTTTAAAATATATAATAAATAAAGATTTTATCAAAATTCATTTTAACAATACCAATAAGTCCTAATTTTTGTCTACTATTATTTATGATTTTTTCTAAAAACACTATAAGTTCTCAACAAGAATCAAGAACGCTATTTCCAAGAGCCTTAATACAACCCGAGGGAAGCTTTCGCTTTTCTGCGGAAGCTTTACTTTTGGCTTCTTTTGTATACGACTGTGAAAATTCATGTAAAGATACCAGTGCTAATGTCAGTGCCAATGCCAGTACTTATGAACAGAAGAAAAAAATATTAAATTTCGCTGACTTGGGAACAGGTTGCGGAGTTATTCCTTTTGCTCTTTTCCTACTGAATCAAAACAACTCAAAAAACAAAACACCTCTTTTATTTGCGGACGGTTATGAACTTATTCCCGATCTGTGCAAAGCGGCTTTGAAAAATGCTTTAAACCTTGGTTTTAATGAGTTTTTTAATATAATCAACCTCGATCTTAGCAAAGAATTTTCCGCCTTAAAAAAACTTCAAAAACCTTTGTCGTTACAAGGTTTAAAACAATTACACAATAAAAGCCTAATCACAAATCAATATGACTTTATCGTAACAAACCCGCCCTATCGTCTTTCACAGTGCGGAAAAGTTCCACAATCAGAATTAAGACGTATCGCTTTATTTGAAGAGCGAGGTTCTTTAAAAAGTTTTGCCTTATTTGCAAAACACAAACTTAAAAAACAAGGTGCGTTATATTGTGTTTATCCCACAAACAGAAAGGATTATTTATTAAACCAGTTAACCGAGTTAAATTTGTATCCCAAACGCATACTCCATATTTACGGAAATGAGAACAAAGTTGCTCCGTTTTTTTTGATCGAAGCGATTAACGAATTACCCGTTAAACCAAGTTTTTTACCCCCTTTAACTTTATATCGCAATAACTGCGTAACTAAGGAAGCTTTGGACTTTTGCCCATTTTTAAGTTGCAATCAAAAACGCAACTGATAATATATTGTAATATATTATTATTTTAAAGTTAAAGACAAACCCGCCGCCACAAAATATACTTTTTGGCAATGCTGTGCCGCTATCTGGTTTATTTTACCTGATAAATCTCTAAAAAAACGCCCTAATAAAGTTTCGGGAACAAGACTTAAACCAAGTTCGTTACTAACTAAAACAACAGAACCTGAAAACTGTTGCATATTTACACAAAAAGTTTCAAATTCTCCAATAATTTTAACCATTAAAGCTTTTCTTTTGACCTTATCTTCTAAAAGTTCAACCCTGTCTTTTATCTCGGCAAAAACCATATTGTTTAACCACATAGTCAAGCAATCTACTAAAATAACATCAGCCTTTTCCTCTGATTGATAAAAAATATCACTTAAATTAAGAGGAACTTCCAAGGTCTGCCAATAAGAACCTCGTTCTTGCCTGTGTGCTAAGATACGTTCTTTTGTTTCTTCATCAAAAGCTTGTGCTGTTGCAACAAAAAGTCGTTTTTTCCCAATCTTTTCGGCATAAGAAAGAGCCAGAGAGCTTTTTCCACTTCTGGCTCCTCCTAGAAATAAAACATTAAGTTTATGATTCATTTATTATAAAGTTAGTTAAATGTGGCGATATGAGCTGAAACAAGTTTAATTTGTTCATCGGAAAGTTTTTTCACAATACCCGCCATAACAGCTTTTTTCGTTCCGCCGTATGAACCGTCGAGATAACCCTTAAGTTTTTTCTCTATTTCCTGACTTGTGCCTTTAACCGGAGTACTTTTTGCACCGTCGGCACCATGACAACCGGCACAACGTTCTTTATATAGACTTGCACCGTCTTCAGCCGCAAAAGCCCCCATGCTAAAAACAGAGAACACACCAAAAACTAAAACCAAGCTAATAATAAGTTTTTTCATAATAAACCTCAACAAGATAAAGGTTAAAGAAAAATAAAAATACAACAAAAAACGCTGTCTCTATCTAAAACGATAATAGTATTATTTAGCGTTTAGTCAACCCATATTTTTTGAGTTTATATTGTAAAGTTCGTCGGCTTATACCCAGCGCATCTGCAGTTTTTTCTCTGTGTCCATCATAATTTTTCAAGGCTTCGCTTAGAGCTTGTTTCTCAGCCTCTTCTTTATATTTTTCAAAATTACTTGCGTCTTGAGACGCAGCCAAAAATTCCGATGAATTTTGAATGCGATTATTTATCAAAACGTTTTCTTTTGGGTCTATAATTGTTTCAAAAGGTTCAGGGTGAAGAATATATTCAGGCAACACACCAAGGCTGAGGTTATCACCCCTGCTTAAAATTAAAGCTCGCTCCAACACGTTTTCCAATTCCCTAATATTGCCTGACCATGAATATTTTGACAAACATTCCATAAACTCCTGTTCAATCCCTCTTACTGACTTTTTATTTTTTTGCACCAACCTAGCCAAAATTTTTGCACAAAGTTCGGGCAAATCGTCTAAACGCTCACGCAAAGGCGGAGAAGCAATTTCAATTACATTTAAGCGAAAATATAAATCTTCTCTAAACCTGCCCTCTTTTACCTCTTGTCTTAAGTCTCGATTGGTTGCCGCAAAAATTCTGACATTAATGGGAACGCCCTTTACACCGCCCAAAGGTTCCACAATGCGTTCTTGTAAAACTCTTAATAGTTTTGCCTGTAAATCTAACGACAACTCTCCGATTTCATCTAAAAAAAGACTGCCACCATCAGCCAAGACAAAACGCCCGGGTTTCGCCCTTACCGCACCTGTAAAAGCCCCTTTTTCATATCCAAATAGCTCGCTTTCAAGCAGGTTTGCCGGTAATGCCGCACAGTTTATTTTTATAAAAGGTTTTTCCGCACGTTCGCTTAAAGCATGTAAAGCATCAGCGATTAATTCTTTTCCCGTACCTGATTCACCTAAAATTAAAACAGTCGCTTCGCTTGGGGCAGCCTGACGAATAAGTTCACGTAATTTTTTCATCGTGTTGCTTTGACCAACAAGGTTTTCCAAAACTTCTTTTTCTGTTGAAAAACTTGACAGATTTTGACTGTTTTGAACTTTTAAAACCTGAGCGTATCTTAAAGCATTCTCTAATACGGCACACAATTCATCATTATCAGAAGGTTTGGTAAGATAATCAAAAGCCCCTTTTTTCATTGCTTCAACAGCAGACCCAACACTTCCAAAAGCCGTTAACATAACAACCACCAAGTTTGGATATAAGCTATGTATTTTCCCTAAAGCCTCGTGTCCGTCAATACCGGGAAGATGAATATCTAAAATCATCACATCAGGCATATCAACTTGCGTCGATTCAACAAAACCGTTTCGAACAAACGCCGAATCAAGCAGGTCAAAGGCTTCTTCTGCACTTTCAGCCTCAAAAACCTCCCAACCCGCATCTTCCAAAACGGCTCGCAACATCATTCTATGTCCGGGTTCATCATCTACCACTAAAATTTTTTTCATTTGTCCCACATCTTATAAAAAAACAAATTACGGTTGAAAAATATATGATCAAATCTAAATATAATCAGGAAAAAACAAACTCACGCTTGTACCAACGCCCTCTTGTGATTCAATTTCAAGCGTTCCACCATGTTCTTTAACATAGCGTTCAACAAGAGCCAAACCCAAACCTGTGCCTTTTCCTTTTGTACTGAAAAAAGGTTTTAAAATTTTATCTTTTAATTCTAACGGAAACCCAACACCCTTGTCTTTTACTCTGAGCCATACACCTTGTTTACCTTGATAAGTACCTTTTTCGCTCTCTATTTTCAACTCTTGAGGTTCAGACAAGTTGTTTTTTTGTTTACTTTCAGTTACGGCATCAACACTATTTAAAACAAGATTTAATAAAATTTGGCTTAAAGCGTCATAATCAGCATAAATTGTTTCAACTTCCAACCTGTTGAATACTACTATGTTATGCCTTGATAAATCCAATTTAATCAGTGTTTCAAGATGATTAACAATTTCTTTTATATTTAACGCTGTAATGTTTAACTTACTTTGTTTTGACAAAAACAATAAGTCGGTAACTACCCTGTTTAAACGATCAGCTTCTCTGACCATGGTTTGAGCATAACTTGACTCAGGTTCTTTTCCGAGCATTTTTTTTGCAAAAAGTTGAGCAAACCCGCGTAACGAAGACAAAGGATTGCGAATTTCGTGGGCTACTCCCGCCGCCAAAGATCCAACGGCAGCCAGCTTTTCTGCCTCTGCCAAACTTTTTTCCAATTCTTTTAGGTGAGTACGATCTCGAATAATAATCAGTTTATCACCACAAGTTTTTTCAACCTTTTTAAAGTCTTCGCTTAAAGATAAAGCTAAAATCTCAAGCTCAAAGTTATCTAAACGACACTGAGACCAACTTAAATCAAGGGTTTTCTCAGCTTGTTGAACTTCCATACAATTACAAAAAGAATCAATAAAAACTTTTGGTAAAATATTAATGTTTTTTCCGGAAAAAAATTGGCTAAACTTAATATAATCAACTGACGTATAATTTTTTTCGTTTTTACTTAAAAGTTCAACCTCCTGCTCGGATAAATTGGAGTTTAAAAGATTTATCATATCCGGAAAAGCCCTTAAAAGAATATTTACCGCAGCAGGGTTAATCGTTTCTATTTCACCCATTGCGTTAATTGTAATTAAACCATCAGGTAAGTTTTGTATCAAGCTGTTTTGAAATTGTTCAAGCCTAAAAACTTTAACTGCCAAATCTTTTCCGGCTAAAAAGCGTATCGCCAAAATAAAAATTAAAATCGCCAAAAGAAGGATATAAAAAGCTTGAAAAAATGCGTTATTTTTAAAAGCCCGATAAAGCGACAAAGGGCGAGAAATATTAACGCCAACAACTAAAAAAACACCTTTTTCCATATTCTCCGCAGGGAAAGATTGTAAAGTCGGAGAATTGTTTTTTAAGCCTGTTTTAAAACCGTCTCTTTCAATATTTTTCGGCGGAGTAATACCTAAAAAAAGAGTCTCTGATTTTAACTGAGGTGGCAAGACACGCCTACTGAAAATATATATCGGCGTATTATCAAAAAAAGTGCGTCCGCTCCACTCTCCGCTTTCCGCCATTTTTGCAAGAGCTTCTTCGCTAAGATGCAAACTACCTTCCTGGCTTCCTGAAGTTAAAATTCGTCCGCCGGACGCATCAATAATACCAACGAACACCAAATTATTATCTTTTTCAAGTTCATTTAAAAAATTTTCTTCCAAAGCCGTTAAAGTCGTGCGAGATTTTAACGCATTTACGTCAATCACACTGGCTACCGCCTGAAAGATTGCGTGAGCCGTTATATAAAAGTTTTTATCACCTATTTCTTCTTGGTTTTTTAACCCTTGCCATGTTGAAAAAATTAAGCTAATGCCAACAACAAAGAAAGTTAAAATCACCAAGACCAAAGTGCTGCGTTCTTGATTTTTTTCATAAACCTGCATCATTAATTCCCAATATTTTTCTTTAACTCATAAGTAAAACATTCGCTAAAAAAAAGCTATCAAGACACATAATTTTTTTCACCAAATCAAAACACTCTTAATATTGCTATAACAAGCTTGTTTTTATTATTTTTTTCAAACAAATACTCTTAACATAAAAGCAAGACCATATTTTACAATTTATTTTTAATATATTATATTGACTAATATTTAGAGAAAGCAAAGGCACAACACAGAAATGAAAAATAACCAATCAACACAACCAACAACCATGATTAATAAAGATCAAATCTCTTTAGTCTGTTTAGTCTTAAAAAGATCAAACTCAAAAGCCGCCGATTTAGGAGAACAGTTTAAAAACTGGTTTGTCAAACATGGTATAGACGTTGTTATGATTGGAGAAAATCAATATTCTGAAGGTAAAGCCTTTGAAGAAAAACGTCCTGATCTTTGCATTATTTTAGGCGGCGACGGAACTATAGTCAGCGTTGCCAGAAGATTGGTCAAAAGCCAAATTCCTCTTTTAGGCGTTAACCTCGGAAGAGTCGGATTTTTGGCTGAAACTCCTCTAAGCTCATGGGAATATGATTTTGAGCGTATTTTAAACAAAGGTTTTAATATTGAGTGGCGTTTAGCTTTAAGTATAAAAGTAGAACGCAAAAACAAGCTGTTTTTTTCAGGTTTTGCCGTAAATGATGCCGTTATCGGGCGTGGTGCCTTAGCCCGTTTAGTAAGCCTTGATTTATGTGTTGGCGATGAGTGCGTTGGAGCTGTTCGAGCTGATGGTCTTATTATTGCTACGCCAACCGGTGTTTCCGGATATTCCGTATCAGCCGGCGGCCCTCTTATTTTGCCATCGCTTAATGTAATTTCCGTTACTCCTATTTGCCCATTTTTATGTAATTTTAAATCGCTTGTACTTGGTCATGAATCTGCCTTCACTCTTTCTGTAAGAGAAGGCGGCCCTGACTTATTTCTCACCAGAGACGGACAAGATATGTTACCGCTTAAAGTTGGAGACAGTATAACAATAAAAGGTTTGCCCAATGCTTTGGCTTTTGCGAAAATTGAAGGACGTTCTTCTTACTTTGCAAGATTACAACAAAAAGGTTTTATAGGTTTAGCTCCGTCCTAACAATATAAACAAATTGTATCTTTATACCATCATAAAATAACGGGAGGTACAAATGAAAACCCCACCTTCAATAAAACAAGTAAAAGATATTGATTTTTCTCAAGACCCGATTTTAGAAGCTTGGATCAATCACTTTTTAACTGAAAACAATATTGAATATTTCCAAAATAAAAATTCGGTTGCCTCTCCCGAACAGTTAAAATTTATTGTTTCACTACAAGAAGGACAAGTCTATATTCCCGCCTCTGATGAAACATTTTTGGGAATTTTAAATTGTCCGCATTCTCGCTCAATCATGCACGAGTATTTTAAGGCGTGGAAATTTATCGTAAAACTTATCCGCAGTTATTCATTAGACCCTAAAACTCATACACGTATTTTAAATATTTGTAGGTTGCGTTTTAAAACTTATATTACCCTGCATATTATTTTACCCTCTCGCATGATTAAACGCCTTGTGAATATCGTTCTTTCTCAGTGTGCCGACCCTGACCCTTTTATTCTCAAAAAACAAAAAGCCAATCTGTTGGGGAAAACAGCGTTTGATGATGATAAATTTAAAGAAAAGTTGTTGTTTTTTCGCAATATCATCACAAAAGAAATAAATATCCATGAATTACGCCAAGAATTAGACTTAATGGAATTAAGGCGTTTATTGTCAATTTCAACAATGGAAGAGATCTGGGAAGAGAAGGAAACGTTTTCTCCCGAGGAGCTACCAAAGGAATTTAAAAAAAATAGAAACCATTTAGAGTGTTTATATCCTATTTTTGAATCAGAAAACAACGAATATAAAAAGATTCTTTTTATCCCCGATATTGCCGGAGGTTTTTTCTTTGACCTTCTTATAATAAAACATTTATTAAAACTCGGACATCAAGTAATTTTAGCCGTAAAAAACGGATTTTATTTTAATGCTCCAACAATCTGGGACGTGCAAACAGACCCGACCTTAAAACCACTTTTGGAAAATGCATATTTTCTTAATAACAACTCAAGCAGTAAAAATGAATTACTTCAAGCGTTAAGAGAACATCGCTTTGTGATTATTGATGATGGAACAAAAGAACAACTTAATTTTTATCGTACAAGCACAACCTTTGCTCGAGCATGGAAGGAAGCAGACCTCATAGTTGCCAAAGGTCAACGCAACTATTCTGCATTAATAGGAAGTAGTCTTTCTTTTACCAGAGATATTATTTCTTTTTGGCGAGACAAAAAAACAAAAGAATTCTTCATACAATGTAAAGCCCGCCCGAATCACATCAAAAAGTTTTCGGAAAAAGACTTAATAAATATTGCCAACTCAATTATCACCAATATGGCAAAAGCCAAAAAAGAAGGTAAAACCGTTATGTTTTATAGTGCTATTATTGGCTCTATTCCCGGTCAAACTTCTGTTGCGGTCTCGGTTGTAAGCACTTTCGTCAAGTATTTGCGAGACAAACTGGAAAATACGTTTATTATTAACCCCGCCGAACACTTTATACAAGGCATGGACGGCGACGATCTTATGTATATGTGGGAAAGAGTGCAACGCAGTGGTTACCTCAACGTCTGGCGTTTTCAAACAACTGAAGACATAGAAAAAAGTTTTGCCTTGATGAAGAAAAAAGTACCCTCGGTCTGGTCTGGCAAAGATTCAACTTTTTCAACAGGTTGCACAAAAGAATTACATATTGCCTTAAGCGTTCAAAAAGAACACCCCGAGTTACAAATTACAGGTCCCGCACCGGAACGTTTCTTCCGTCGTAGTGAATATGGCGTTGGAAAATTTTTTGATGCTACTTTAAGCCACAAAAAATAATTGATGTAAAATATCGTTGGGGAAGCGGGGTAACGGTTATATGTTTAATAAAAAACATATCAAAATATTTTTTGTTTTATTGATATTATCTGTAACAACAATAATACTTTTGCCCCTATCCGGCTTGTTAATGCAAAAACATAATCAGGCTGATATTGCCGTAGTGCTTGGTTCTATGGTACATTATGAAGGCAGACCGTCAAAGCAACTCAAAGCACGTTTAGATACTGCTTATGAACTCTATAAAAAAAACTGTTACAAAACAATTATAGTTAGCGGCGGACTTGATCCCAGAGGTAACGACGAAGCTTTGGTTATGCGAAACTACTTAGTAAAAAAAGGTATACCCAAACAAAATATTATAATGGATAATCAAGGGAATAATACCAGAGCAACAGCAACTAATTTAAAAAATATCATACAAAACAATAAATTATTGAACGATTTTAAGACAGAAAAACAACCAAGCGTTGCTATTATCAGCCAGTTTTTTCACCTACCCAGAACAAAATTGACCTTTGAACAAGAAGGGTTTAAAGTAAACACAACAGCTTACCCAAAAAGTTTTTTCGCAAGAGATTTATATTCTATTGCCAGGGAAGGTGTAGCCTACCCTGCCTATTTATTCAAAATACGATAAAATAATATAACCGCTATTTGAGTTGACTAAATGAAACAACAAACTAATGATATTTCCCAAAATTTAACTGCTTTATTGGAAACAATAAAATCAAGCCTTAAAGAACAGTGTAAAACCGTTGAGTTATGGCATCAACAACTAATTGATGACCCTTATATAATTCCGCCTCAGCAAAACGTTTCTTTTAAAAATTTACAAGAAACAATTATCGCCCAACATTATATGAATTTTACCCTCTGGCATATAGAAGATGAGGCAAGGCGTAAAGACGTAGATGCAAGTATAATTGCCGATTGTAAATATCGCATTGATGTTTGTAATCAAAAACGCAATGACCGCATGGAAGCCGTGGATTTTTGTTTATTAAACATCTTGAAACAATCACAAACAGAACAAAAATCAGAAAAATATAATACAGAACCACCGGCTCTCGCAATAGACAGATTATCGATACTGGCTTTAAAAATTTACCACATGCAAGAACAAATCGATAGGCAAGACGTTGATAAAACTCATAAAGAAAGCTGTCAAAACAAGTTAAATGTTCTTATTGAACAAAGAGAAGACATCAGCCTCGCTTTATTAGAACTGATCAAAGATTACTATACGGGTAAAAAACAAATGAAAGTCTATTATCAGTTTAAAATGTATAACGACCCAAATCTAAACCCTGCTCTTTATAATACAAAAAAGAAACAGTAGAATTGACTTATTAAAAAATCTAACTTGCACATTGAGAAATCAGAGTAAAAACAAATCTTAATCAACCTTAAAAATTGATAAAAACTTAATAAATACTACTGGTTGAGTTAAAGAGCTTTTACCAAAGAGTTGACAAATGACTTTCAATAAAACAAATACGATAAAAACCCAAGCTTTGATTATCGGCTCAGGTTTAGCCGGCTCAACCGCCGCCTTGATACTTGCTGACAAAGGACTGGAAGTAACCCTTATTACTTCTGAAAAAGAACTTTTAAGCGGAAACTCTCCCCTTGCTCAAGGTGGTATCGTCTATAAAGCCGCCAAAGAAAACCCCAAAGAATTAGAAGGCGATATTCTAAATGCAGGACATAATCTCAATAACCATTGGGCAGTAAGACATTTAGCCAGAAAAGGCCCGGAAATTGTTGACAAAATTCTTATTGATCGTCTCAAAATACCTTTTGCCAAAATAAAATCAGATAACGCCGCAAATGCTTGGGACTTAGCCAGAGAAGGCGGACACCATAGCCCCTGTATCTTACACTGTGCCGACTATACGGGTTTAGCGATTATGCAAGGCGTAACAAAAGCCGTAGCAAGCCACCCCAACATAAAAGTTTTAACTCAACACACGGCAATAGACTTATTAACTATCCACCACCACTCTCAAAGCAAAACCTATCGCTATCAAGTAATAAATAAATGTTGCGGAGCTCATGTTTTTGACGAAAACAACTCTACCGTTCAAACAATCTTAGCAGACGTAACGATTTTAGCCAGTGGCGGAGCCGGACAAATATTTTTGCACACAACCAATAATCCATCAGTAATAGGCTCTGCTTTTGCTATGGCAAGTCGAGCTTTGGTACGAATGACCAATCTTGAGTATGTACAGTTTCACCCAACAGCTTTTTTTGACCATGCCCCTTCACGCTTTTTAATAACGGAAGCAATGAGAGGCGAAGGAGCAAGGCTCATTAATGCAAAGGGTGAAAGGTTTATGAAAAAATATGACCAGAGAGAAGAACTTGCCCCTCGAGATATTGTCTCTCAAGCCATAGTCAACGAACTTTTAACGTCTGGTTCACCTTGTGTTTTTCTTGATACAAAAACGTTGAAAACTGACCCAAAAGAGAGATTTCCGACTATCTATGAACACTGTCTCAAATCAGGTATTGATATTCGAAAAGAACCTATTCCGGTTGTACCGGCAGCACATTATTTTTGCGGCGGAATATTAACAAACCTTTGGGGAGAAACTTCTTTAAATAATCTTTACAGTATAGGCGAATGTTCTTGTACCGGTTTACACGGAGCTAACCGCTTAGCCAGCACATCTTTATTGGAGGCTCTGGTTTGGGGTTATCAAGCGGCGGAACACATTAATAAAAATATTACTAGCTTGCGCTTATCCAATCGTCTTTTAGAATCAATCTCTGATTGGAAATATATCGGGAATGAAAAAAATGACGACCCTGCCTTAATTGCCCAAGATTGGACAACAATTCGTAGCACTACTTGGAATTATGTTGGAATTATTCGTAGTCATGCACGTTTAAGACGAGCTTTTGAAGAACTTAGAGACTTATCAACCCATGTACATGATTTTTATAAATTAACAACGATAAATAAATCTTTAATAGACTTGTTCCATGGTTGCCAGAGTGCTTATGTCTTAACACAAGCGGCAATGCGTAACCCGAAAAAACTCGGCTGTCATAACATGATTGACTAAATACATAGTAGAGACAATTGCACAATAGTCTCAAAGTGGCTTTCGTCAGAAAGACGCTCCAAAAATCACGAATAAGGAAAATTAAATTTTCCTGTAAAATTAGTGGTTTTTGTGTCTTAAAACGTTTGATGCTATGTACACACAGAGCATCAAACGATAATAAAAGCACGCAAAACGGAGTTTTGCAATGGTCTTTAATAGTTAGCAATAAAAAAGAGACAAGATAAAAAATAAGCTTGTCTCTTTTTTTGTTCAATACTTCTAAAGTAAGGGCATGCAAAACTCAGTTTTGCGTTCAGCGTTTATTATTAGGTCTATGTTACGCTGTTGCCCCGGGGTTTAAGTTAAGGGCAAAGCTTTTGCTTGTAGGACCGGTTGAAGCAGAAGTTCCGGCAATTTTTGATAAGTAAGTATCACCAAGATTTTTAACATGTTGAGAGATATTTTCAAAATAATTCATGTGCAATTGCTCTTCGGCGATAATTGTTTCAAAGAGTTTCATGCTGATATTGTCGTTATTTTCTCTACAAATATTTACAGCTTGATTATACATTTCAATCGCATCATCTTCAACATTTACATCGCTGTTAAATATTTCCAATACGGTATTACCACGTACTACTTTAGAACCGTGTCCGGTAACCGGTTCTCCACCAAGCTCTTTAATGCGTTCGGCAAAATTTTCGGCATGACGCATTTCGTCTATGGCAATAAGTTTCATTTTCGCCGCCAATTCACCATAATCCATAGCATCAAGTGCGTAATGTTGGCTCATATAAAGGCTGATTGCGTGTAGTTCTCTTGCACGAGCTTCGTTTAAAGTATCAATAACCTTTTTCTTGCTTGTGTCTTTTTTATTATTAGCCATTGTAGACTCCTTTAGTTAAAAGTAGAAAAAATATTAGTTAAGACTCTAATTTATCAATTAATTACCAAAACATATTATAACAATAAGCATTTTTTATTATTAGTCTATTACTGATAATAAAATAAAAAAATATTATTCTCAAGTTCTATTAACAAAAAGAATAGGCTGTCAAAATAGACAGCCTAAAAAGTTCAACATATATGCTATATTAACAACAATATTTTTGCTTACGAAATTTTTGCACCGCTTTTAATATGTTCCATAGCAGTCAATAAACTTAAAACTTCTTTGTTTTCATTGTTACTATAAGCGGCAGTTAAAATCATGCCTTGCGATTCTACACCTCTTAATTTTCTCGGCGGTAAATTTGTTAAAACAACAACCTGTTTGCCAACTAAGTCTTTTGGGTTAAAAAATTCGGCTATACCTGAAACAATTTGGCGAGTTGACTCTTCACCAACATCAATTTTAAAACATAAAAGTTTATCGGCGTTCGGGTGTTGTTCTGCTTCCAAAATAGTTCCGATACGCAAATCAAGCTTTTGAAAATCACTAAAATCAAGATAAGATTCGGTTGATTTTAAAGTTTCGCTTTGAACATTGGCAACTTTTTTCTCTTTATTTGCTTTTGTTTTCCCTGTTGATCCAGTCGAGCCAGTCGAGCCAATCGAGCCAATTGAGTTATCTGGTTTAACAACATCTATACGCGGGAATAAATTGCAATTTGCCGCTAAATGAGAACCAACTTGCAAGCTTCCGAAACTTTCAATTTCGGCTTCTAAGTTAACTTGATTAATATCAAACTTAACCCCCAACAAACTTAACATTTCTTCCGCAGTTTCAGGCATAACAGCCCATAAATGCAAGCTTATCTTTCTCATATACTCAAGTAAAGTATATATAACCGTTCCAAGGCGAGGAATTTCTTGAGCTTTATGCAACACCCACGGGGCAGCACTGTCTATATACTTATTCAAAGCCCTCACTAGTTCCCATAATGCCTCAAGAGCGTTGGAAAAACGCAAGTTTTCAAACATGGTTTGAAAGTTTTGAAAAGAATTTTTTGCTAAAGAAGCAAGTTCAAGTTCAAGCTCGCCGTCTACAACTTTTTGCGGTAAAACCGAACCAAAATATTTAGCATTCATCGCCAAAACTCGGCTAAACAAATTCCCCAAATCATTCGCCAAATCAGCATTACGCCTACTAACTAAAGCTTCAATAGAAAAGCTCGCATCAGATCCAAAATGCATTTCTCTTAAAAGAAAATAACGAAAAGTCGCCAAACCATATTTATCAATCATATCTAACGGAGCAACAACATTTCCAAGAGATTTTGACATTTTAGTATCACGCACAAGCCAATAGCCATGCACGTTTAAATGTTTATAAATCGGAAGCTCGGCTGATTTTAACATACACGCCCAAAAAATAGCATGAGGTTTTAAAATATCTTTAGCCACTAAATGTTCGGCATTATTCCAAAATTCGTTAAACGCTTGTCCTTTTTCTCCGCCTAAGGCTGAAATATAACTTAATAACGCATCAAACCAGACATAACATACATAATTATTGTCAAAGGGCAGTTCAATTCCCCAACTTAAACGAGACTTTGGACGAGAGATACACAAGTCTTCCAAATCGCCACTATTCAACATGCTGAGAACTTCGTTGCGGTAACGTTCCGGACGTATAAAATCAGGATTTTCCTCAATATGTTTAACTAACCAATCTTGATATTTAGACATTTTGAAAAAATAGTTTTTTTCGCTAATATATTCGGGCTTAACTAAGTGTTGAGGGCAAGTTCCGTCTGCAAGTAATTCTTTTTCCGTATAAAAGCGTTCACAACCATAGCAATAATGCCCGCCATATTCTCCAAAATAAATATCACCTTTATCATAAACTTTTTGCAAAAATTCTTGCACGCATTTTTTATGTTTTTCACTACTGGTACGCACAAAAGCAGAGTTGTTTACTCCAAGCTTAGGTAAAATATCTTTAAATGCTTGGCTTATATTGTCTGTAAAAGTTTTAACATCAAGTTTTTCTTTTTCGGCGGCTTTTACGATTTTATCACCATGTTCATCTGAACCTGTTACCAAAAAAGTTTTTTCACCTTTAAGCTGATGAAAGCGACAAAGAGAATCAGCCAAAATACTGGTATAAGCATGTCCTAAGTGAGGTTTTGCGTTAACATAATAAATAGGAGTTGAAAGATAAAAATTTTTCATCGGATAATACCTTTAAAACTTTTTAGAGTAAAAATCTTTGTTCTTAAATAAAGCCCAAAAAGTTAAAACATAAAAAATAATAAATATTGGAAAAAACATAAGCCAAACCTACATTTTTTCCAATAAAACATTCATTAATTACTTATACTTGAGAACCATCTTCATAAACAACAGGTTTATTATTTTCATTTTCATCAGGCAACACGGTTGCTGTTCCTAACGCCAATAAAACAGGGCTGGCAACAAAGATTGATGATGCCGTTCCTATAAATACACCCATAAACATAACTAAAGCAAAGTCAAAAATTAAACTTCCGCCATAAATTAAAAGAGCCGATAAAACCAATAAAGTCGTCGCCGAAGTCAAAATAGTACGGCTTAAAGTTTGATTAACACTTTTATTAATAATTTCTTCCAGATTCAACTTTACTTTATTGTAAGTATTTTCACGGATATTTTCACGAATACGGTCAAAAACAATAATTGTATCGTTTAAAGAATAACCAACTAAGGTCAATAATGCCGCAATAGTAGTAAGGTCAAACTCAACGCCTAAAATTGACAAAAGACCAACGGTTATCAAAATATCGTGCAAAATTGAGACAATAGCTCCAAGTGCAAAGGTCAGCCGCAATTTAACACATAAACCAATGGTAATTAACAGAGCAAACAACACAAGCCAACTGATACTTACGTTAAATTGTGCCAAGATATATAAAACAGCAGATAAAGATACGGTCAATAAAGCCGCAATAGCCCATTTTTGTTCAAAACGCCCTGAGATATAAACTGCCATAAACAAAATAGAATAAAACATGGCTTCCAAGGCTTTGGCTCTTAAATCAGCCCCAACTTTAGGACCAACGACTTCCAAACGCTCTAAAATCGGGTGAGCATCAGCAAATTTGCTTGCAAAGGCGTTCGTAATATTTTGACGAACCTTATTACTATCTTCATTTTGAAAACTTGGAATACGAATAAGCCAAGTGTTATCTTCTTTAGCTCCAAAACTTTGAACAGTAAAACCCTCAGGAGCAGAACCTTTTAACGCCGCCTTGATTGCTTCGGCGTCAACGCTTTTATCAAGCTTAACTTGTGCAATAGCACCACCGGCAAAGTCTATTCCATAACGCAATCCACCGTTATATACTAAAGATATTATACCAATTAATAAAATAAAACCCGAAATAAAATATGAGATTCTGCGTAAGCGTACAAAATCAATATTTAGATTATTGGGAACCAAACTAAAAAATTTCATTATTTTGCTCCATAACTGCAATAGTTAACAGATAAACTTTATAAATTACTTTCATTAAATGCTGATTTTGCTATCGTCTTTTTTAACCCAAAGATCAAAAATAATATGTGCAACATAAACAGCAGTAAACATAGAAGCTAAAATACCAATACATAAAGTTACTGCAAACCCACGAATCGGTCCTGTTCCAAATTGATATAAAATCACAGCAGCTATGATTGTAGTCAGGTTTGAGTCAATAATCGTTACCGATGCCTTTGAAAAACCTTCTTTAACGGCCTCTAACGAACTTTTTCCCAAATTCAGCTCTTCTCTGATACGTTCAAAAATCAAAACGTTAGCATCAACCGCCATACCGAGAGTCAAGACAATGCCCGCTATACCCGGTAAGGTCAGAGTTGCACCAAAAATCGCCATACCTGCCAATAATAAAATTAAATCAAGACATAACATTAAATTAGCAATCAAACCGGAAGCTCTATAATAAACAGTCATAAAGACAACAACAAGCACAAAGCCAAGTATGGTCGCCTGAAGCCCTTTATCTATCGAATCTTGTCCAAGAGAAGGCCCTACGTTACGCTCTTCTAAAATAGTAACGGGAGCAGGCAAAGAACCGGCACGTAACACGAGTGCTAGGTCTGTAGCTTCAGGCACTGAAAAAGAGCCTGAAATTTGTGCTTTACCACCTTTAATAGGTTCATTAATTCTGGCTACGGAATAAACTTTATCATCTAAAACGATAGCTAAATAATGCCCTTTATATTCTGTTGTGATATGTTCAAATAAAGTAGCCCCGCTAGCATCAAAACTAATTTCAACAAGAGGTGCATTATTTCCACCCGGACGAGTATCAAAACCTTGTCTGGCGTCGGCGACACTCTTACCTGATAATAAAGTATCTTTATAAACAGTTACTGTTTCGCCTTGTTTTTGATTTTCGCCTCTCGAAGTAGCATAAGGCAAAACCTCTGTTGCTCCTAACCCGCTATCTGTCGGTGAAGCAACCAAACGAAATTCTAAAGCCGCTGTTCTTCCAATCAGTTCAACCGCTCTGGCGGGATCTTCAAGCCCCGGAAGTTGAATTTGAATACGTTGTGATTCGGCAAACTTTCTAATATCAGGTTCAGATACGCCAAACTCATCAATACGATTACGAATTGTTTTAAGAGCTTGGTCTAAGGTTAAATCGGCCAAACGACCACGCTCGGCATCAGAAAACTTAACAACATAACGTAAAGATTTTCCATCACCTACAACAGAGCTTGAAACAACCTCTATTGTCGGAAAATATTTTGTTAAAAGTTCAGACAAAGTATTTTTTGTGTCCTGATTCAGTAAAGTAAATTCGAGACTGCCATCAGGTAAAAGTTTTGGTTTTTGAACGACAATTTTTTCTTTGCGAGCTAAAACGATAAGCTCTCTACCATTTTGTAACAAAGAGTTTTCTATTGCTTTATCAACTCCAACTCCAAGCGTTAAGTGCATTCCGCCTTTAAGATCTAAGCCAAGATTAATACGGTTTGACGGAAAATATTGAATAAAAGATGAATTTTCCACACTCGAAAAAAATGGTAAAGCATATGCGGCAGCTGTAATTAAAATTACCAAACTAACGGCAATTCTAAAGCTCAGCTTGTTTGTCATAATAAACTCCTAACTCTAAATCTGTATGTATTTGTTAAATATATTAAAAATCAAAATAAGACCTTTGCAATATAACTATTTAAAATATATTACAAAGGTCTTATGATTATTCACATTTATTTTTTCTTGTCGCTTTCTTTACTAACCTTTGGAGTAGGAGCCGCCGCAATATAAGCACGCCCTACAGTAACAACAACTTTATTTCCAAGGTCAACAACAGCCAAATCACCTTTAATTTCTGTGATTTCGCCATACATTCCACCGGCAGTAATCACTTTATCGCCGACTTTTAAGGATGCCTGCATTTCTTTATATTCTTTATTCTTTTTTTGTTGCGGACGAATAATCAAAAAATAAAAAATCGCAAACATTAAAATTAAAGGAACAAAAGAGGCAAAACCACCTAAGCCCCCCTGAGCCGCAGCATCGCCACCGGCTCCGCCCATAGCACTAGCTACTTCAACAAACAACATAAAACCTCCATATATTTAACAAATAACTTTTTTACCAAAAAAATATTTCCAATAAAACAATCAACCTTTTGAGTTTATACCTTATCTGAAAAAGTTGCAAACATTCTTTAAACAAAAAATCGCTTAAAGGTTAAGTTTTTACCAAGATTCTTTTAAACCGACGGTACGATTAAATACAGATTTGTTCTGAGTTGAATCTTCATCTTTTCTAAAATAACCCAAGCGTTCAAACTGGACTATATCTCCAATTTCACGTTGATTTAAAGCCGGTTCGATATAAGCTTCGATTTTTTTCAAAGAATCTTGATTAATACAGGTTAAAAAGTCGTCTTCCGCACTCGGATTATCAACTTTAAACAAATAATCATAAAGCCTAACCTCGGCTTTAACGGCGTTCTCAGCTTCTACCCAATGTAGAGTGCCTTTTACTTTACGCCCGTCTTCAGACCAACCGCCTTTTGTTGCCGGATCATAAGTACAACGCAGTTCAACAATATCACCTTGTTCATTTTTTACTACACTTTGACAAACAATATAGTAAGCGTAACGCAAACGAACTTCTTTGCCCACAGATAAGCGGTGATATTTTTTCGGTGCTTCTTCTTTAAAGTCGTCTCTTTCTATAAAAAGAGTACGCCCAAAAGGAACTTTTCTCTTGCCTTTACTTTCATCTTCAGGGTCAAGCGGCATGTCAAACCATTCAACTTGCCCTTCGGGATAGTTTTCAATTACGACTTTAATCGGGTCAAGAACTGCCATAAGCCTAGGAGCAATAGCGTTTAAATGCTCTCGCATACAAAATTCCAACATGCTGTATTCAACCATATTGTCAGCTCTGGAGACGCCTATACGAGAACAAAAGTTACGTAAAGCTTCCGGCGTACATCCCCTGCGTCTTAAACCGCTTAAAGTCGGCATACGCGGATCGTCCCAACCGTTAACATGCTTTTCTTGTACAAGCTGAATGAGTTTACGTTTTGATAAAACCGTGCGTGTAATATTTAAACGAGCAAATTCTATTTGTTGCGAACGAAAAAGCTCAAGGTTTTCCAAAACCCAATCATATAATTCTCGGTTGTTTTCAAATTCCAAAGTACACAAAGAGTGAGTAACGCCCTCGTGAGAGTCAGATAAACAATGTGCAAAATCATACATAGGATAAATGCACCACTTATCACCTGTTCTATGGTGTGCAACTTTGCGAATGCGGTATAAAGTCGGGTCTCTCATAACCACATTAGGCGAACTCATATCTATTTTCGCTCTTAAAACATGAGTTCCGTCTTCAAACTCTCCATTACGCATACGCTTAAACAAATCAAGATTTTCTTCTATACTGCGATTGCGATAAGGGCTATTTTTTCCGGGTTCTTTTAGAGTTCCTCGATATGCCCTGATTTCATCGGCCGATAAACTATCAACATAAGCCTTGTCCATTTTAATTAAACGAACCGCCTGTTCATAAAAAAATTCAAAATAATCAGAGGCAAAAAACTCACGATCGTCCCAACTAAACCCTAACCACTTAACATCATTGCGAATAGAATCAACATATTCAACTTCTTCTTTTGTGGGGTTAGTATCATCAAGCCTCAAGTTGCATAAGCCGTTAAATTCATTGGCAACACCAAAATTCAAACAAATAGATTTAGCGTGTCCTAAATGTAGATAACCGTTTGGTTCAGGTGGAAAGCGGGTATGTAAACGCCCATTATTCTTTCCGTTTAACAAATCTGTTTGAATGCGAGTGCGAATAAAGTCAGAGGGTTGTTTTACGGCTGAATCTTTATTATTCTCATTTTCGATTATGCTATCTACATTCATCTTATTTACCTTATAACTTAATTAAGTTTTGATTTAATATTTCAAAAAAACTAAAATTCAATAACAAGTAATTTTTTATATAATTATTGATTATAATTAGTCAAATTTTCTATGCCTTCACTCGGAATTCCAACTATGCTCAATTTATTTTTTTCTGCCAACCTAATCGCTTCTTGAACATCAAAAAAAAGGCTCTTTCCCGCCTCATATCCTAACCCGGCATATTTATATTTGGTTAATAACTCAATTGTTTTTAAACCTAAAGCCGGAAGGTCGGTGCGTCCATCTTGGTTAGGTTTTAAGGTTTTTACCAAAACACAACCTTCACCAACAAGCTCGGCGGCTCGCTTGATAGTTGCATCAGTACCTTCTATAGCTTCAACAGCAATCACCATGCGTTCTTTGACGACTATCGCCTGTCCTATATCATAAGAGCCAATTCCCTTTAAGACAGACCAAGCATATTGCATTTCCTGTAAAACATGATCAGGTAAATTAGCGGTAAGTATGCCAACCGGAGCAAGCAAATCAGGAGATAAATCAGCCGCCTGAAAAAGTAGAAAATTATCAGCTTCAAGCTCTCTTACAACTAAAGACAATAAATCGTTATCTCCTCGCCTTGCAAGATTAAATAAAGCTTTAGCGGCTCGCCAATCAGGACGCAAATCAAGAGCTTTTGGTTTAGAAACCGCTCCTGCCATGCAAATATTCACCACATTATGTTTTTTAAAAAAATTCACTAAAGCAGTTAACTGCCCTAAATGTATCATTTTAAAAGCATCAGCCTCTTTGGCAATCAAGGGGTCTGTATGCCCGACAAAGCCTGTCATAACTACTTTAAGCCCTCTGGCATGTGCCGCTCTTGCTACTAAAACAGGAAACTGACCACCACCGGCAATAATTCCAACAACAGGACTTTGTTTAAAAATATCCATAACTATCAGGTTAGTTTAATAATTTATAAAAAATACACGATTAAGAAGCAAATATCTATAAATAAGCGATTTAAACATATTTTATTTTTATCCGTCAAAAAAACCGCTGGCTAAAAACAAAATAAATCAAGCTTAATCACTATTTTTAGACTGTTCAAAAGTTGAGAGAACTCCACGCTCACTCAAACGAACAAAGTTAACAAAATTAATTACTTCTTGATGTTGTCCATATTCCTTTTCTATTTGGTCAAGGGCTTCACTTCTGCTTAAATCAGACTTCCAAAACATACGAAAAACGTTTTTCATTATGCTAACAAGCTCTTGACTTGCTCCCATACGTTTTAAACCGACCAAATTAGGCGACTGCACCCCGCCTCTATTGCCTATAGCAAGCATATAAGGAGGCAAATCTTGAGCAATTCCTGTCTTTCCGCCAACGAAAGCATGCGTACCAATTCTGACAAACTGGTGAACGGCCGAAAGACCGCTTAAAATAACAAAGTCATCAACCTGAACGTGCCCTGCTAAAGTTGCACAGTTTGACATAATAATATTGTTTCCAAGCTGACAGTCGTGGGCAACATGAGTATAAGCCATAAAAAGATTATTATCGCCTACTTTGGTGGAAAAACTTCCAAGCTCCGTACCACGGCTCAGCGTTGAAAATTCTCTGATGTTATTATTATTGCCTATTTCCAACCAACTTTCTTCACCATGAAATTTTAAATCTTGAGGTTCAACACCAATGCAGGCATAGGAATGAACACGATTTTTTTCGCCCATACGAGTATAGGACTTAACAGAAGCATGTGCGTCTATCTTTGAATTTTTGCCAATAAAAACATTGGCTTCGATAATGGCATAAGGTCCAACCTCTACACCTTCCGCCAATTCTGCTTTTGGGTCAACTATCGCACTTGGGTGAATTTTTGTACTCATTAAACACCTTCTCGATCAACAATTGCAGCAGTTAATTCAGCATCAGCAGCGAGTTGACCATCTACATAAGCTTTACATTCCATTTTCCAAAAGATCATTTTTTGACGTAACAAACGAGCATGCAAATCTAAACGATCTCCGGGAACAACCTGCCTGCGAAAACGAACTTTATCTATAGCCGAAAAGAGAAAAAGTTTATCAGTCGGCACACTTTCCATGCTCTTTAAAACCATAAGCCCACCGGTTTGAGCCAAGGCTTCTACAATTAAAACCCCCGGCATAACGGGGAAACCCGGAAAATGTCCTTGGAAAAAAGGTTCGTTATAAGTAACATGTTTAAAGGCCTTAATACTCTCACCCTGTACAAAGTCAGTAACTCTATCAACAAGCAAAAAAGGATAACGATGAGGTAAAAGCCTTAAAATTTCTTTTAAGTCAAAATCAGGAAAAGGTTTAACAAGTTCGCTCATATATTCACCATATTAAAAATTTTATAAGTTACATAAACAGTATTTATAAAAATGAATTTATTTATTATTACTGATAAAAAACAAAAACACAAGAGTAGAAAATTTTATTTATTTGCCAAAGTTTGGACAAGAGCCTTTAACTCGGCAACCTCTTTTTCTAAACCCTTTATTTTATTATACATCTCAGGAAGCTTTGGAGCGATGATTGCGTTTCTTAAAAAATCTCTTTTATCCATAGCCGGGCTACCGCCAACAACGCTATTGGAAGGAATATCTTTAGCAACTCCTGATTGCGGACCTACGGTAACATCATCGCCAATTGACAAATGCCCCGACAAACCGGCTTGCCCGGCCAAGGTTACCCTATTGCCAACTTTTGTACTGCCGGAAATACCAACAAGGGCAACAATCAAACAGGCGTTTCCGATTTTGCAGTTATGCCCTATTTGAACAAGGTTATCAATTTTCGTGTCATCTCCGACTGTGGTATAATCCAAAGCAGCACGGTCAATAGTTGCATTTGCACCTATTTCAACCCTTTTTCCGATTGAAACCTTACCAATCTGAGGAATTTTAAAAATATTATCCCCATTCGGAACAAAGCCAAAACCATCAGCCCCCAACACAACACCGCCCTGAATAATCGAATCAGAACCAAGTTCAACCGAAGCCATCAACACGGCATTGGGATAAATAATACAATTATCTCCAACCTTGCAATCTTCACCTATATACACGCCTGAAAAAAGACAAGAACCTTTGCCTATTTTTGCCTTGGCACCAACATAAGCAAAAGGATATACGGTAACATCTTCCGCAAGCTCAGCCTCAGGGTGAATATAAGCTTGTGGGCTGATTCCTTGAAAAGACCCTTGTGGTTTGGAAAAAAATGTTAAAAGTTTGGCAAAATCAAAATAAGGGTTAGAACTAATAATAGCTCTTTTAACCAGATGAGCATATTCGGGAGAAATTACGACAGCCCCGGCTTTTGTTGTTTCAATAGAAGAGATATATTTAGGATTAGCCAAAAAACTTATATCCTGTGGTCCGGCAACTTCAAGAGTATTTAATCCGGTAATAATACAGTCGTCGCCTTTAAGTTCTAGCCCCATTTTATCGGCAATAAATTTAAGTGTAAATTCCATCATCACCCTCTATATTCTTGCATTTATACAGTTTTATCATAAAAAATGGTCGGCAACCCATAAAAAGGCGTTAGCCGACCAAAATTTAAAGCTCTGCTTTTAAAAAAGCTTACTTTTTAGGCTTTGCATTTGCACTTGGCAACGCAGGGATTCCGCTAGTTTTATAGATTTTGTTTGCTTCGTCTAAAACAGCTTGAGTAACGTCAACGCTCTTATCAGCATGAAGAACACCGGCACTCATACCGTCCATGATAACAGTATAACTTTTGGCATTTCCAATTTCTTGAACGGCTTTAACGATAAGCAAAGTAATGTCTTGACGAGCTTTCATTTCTGCTTGCTCTACTCTACGCAAGAAGCTTCTAGCCTTATCTTCGTAGTCGCGTTTCATGCGGATAAATTGGGTTCTTTTGTCCTCTCTGGCTTCAGGAGTCATTTTATCACCACTTTTTTGCATTTCTTCAGCACGACGTTTCAATTCAGCTTCTTGTTTTTCAATTGCTGTTTTTTCAGCGGAAAACTGATCTTGCATTTTTTTCTGAACAGCTTTAGCGGCATCACACTGAGTCGCAACGTACTGCATATTAAAAATACCAAGTTTAAGCTCTGCTGCAAAAACAGGTGCGGCAAAAAGCATTACTCCTGCGAGAGCAAGAAAAAAACACTTAACCATAATATATAGCTCCTTGTTATAAGTCTAAAGTATATTTTAGACTTTAAATAAATTTGTATCCATTAAGCAAATAAAAGACATTGTTGTTTATATTATAGTTATCACGATAAAAAGTCTAGACTTTTTTCGTAAAACTAACTTTTTATATATCGCACTTACTTATTAGTCAAGGTTATTTCAGCCTATTTTTTAGTTTTTTAAAATAAACGATTAACGTTGAGCAATATTTGTAATATTTTTTTTATAAATCATTATAGCATTAGCTATACCATCTGTTATCTTTTGTAAATATAAATCATTTTTTAATAATTCAAGGTCATTAGAATTAGTTAAATATCCGGCTTCCACCAAAACCGCCGGCATTTTTGCCCCCATCAAAACATAAAACGGGGCTGACCTTACTCCGTTATCAGAAACCTTTAAATTACCGCCCCTAACACTAGTTTTCATATTTTCCAAGACAAGTTTTGCAATATCTCGCGACTCACTCAACTTTGAACCCAACATAAAATCAGCCAAAATTGCTTGTAAATCACTTATTTTCCCTATGCTCACTCCGTTTTCTCTTGCCGCAACTTTAATCGCCCCGCTATTGCTGGCTACGTCAAGATAATAAGTTTCAATACCGGAAACCTGAGAGTCGGGATTCGCATTTATATGGAGTGAAACAAATAAGTCGACCTTTTTGGAGTTAGCGAACATAGGTCTTTTTTGTAAGGGAATAAAAACATCTTTATCTCGACTATAAACTACTTTAAACCCCATTTTAGTAAGCTTTTCCCCTAGTTTTTTTGCCATATTTAAAACAATCTTCTTTTCCGTTAACCCGTTACCAACCGCTCCCGGGTCTTTACCGCCGTGTCCGGCATCAATCATAATGGTTTTTATATCCAGTCCAAGCTGTTCTACCAGTCTTGTTGGCACAGGGCTATTCCCTTTTGAATCAACTTTTGGATCAACCTTTGGCTCAGTGTTTTTCTCTTTTTGTTCTTCAAGTTTTGTATTTTTTTTAGAGACATTCTCTTTTGCTACGTTAACCGCATTAACCGCAGTTAAAGAAGAAAGCTGCTTTTGTGCCTTGCCATACATATCACCTTTTTTTGACAAGCTTAAAATAGAAGAAAAATGTACTTTGGCAGTGTCCACTTGCTTTAATTTATCTTTAAAAATCAGAGCGGCAGAATATAAAGCATCATCAGCCAAGCTATTCTCAGGAAAGTTTTTTTCCAACAACAAATAACTAGTGGCTACCTGTTCCCAATCAGCGTTTTTTTGAGTACGCAAAGCCAAAGACTCGTAAGCCTTGGCTGCTTGATATAAAGCTTTTGGAGCAACTTCTCCGTTTGGTGCGGTTAAATATGCCTGATAAAAATCTTCGGCAAGCTTCTTCCAAACTTCATTTTTAACAGCTTTACTATTTTTTGTTTGTGTTTCTTTCCACTCTTTTACTGCCTGAGCATAAAGTTTTTGGGCTTTATCCGGATCAGGCTCGTTATTTACTGTTGTTTTATTTTCTTGAATATTTGGCTTAACTGTATTTTTTTGATCATTTTTTGAATTATTTAAAAGCTCGGTATGAAGAGCTTCAAATTTATCATTAGTAGTTGGAATAACAGGGTTCGCCACTTTAGGCTTATCTTTTTTTATTTTTTCCAACTCTGACTTGGCATTATCAACAAATTCCGATTTTTTATATTTTGCAATAATTAGTTCAAAATCTTTTTGAGCTGCCGTTTCACTATTTAAAGCAAGCAACAACAACCCTCGGGAATATAAGGCGTTATCAATAAATTCACTTTTCGGATAACGCTTTATAAACTCATTAAATAAAGATATTGCTTTTTTAACATCTTGAGACGCACGAGTATATTGGGACAAACTTTCAGCGATTTTCGCTTGTTGAAACAATGACTTAGTAGCAAGAGCTTTATCATTGCTTCTATTTAACTCGTCAAAGTCGTTAATAATTTTTTCCCAGTTATGTCTAAAACGAACTTTATCTTTGTTTGCTTTTAGCTTATTATATTCCACCAACAAAGCATCATATTTTTTCGTCGCGGAATTATTGGGTGCAGCAAAAGCAGCTTGAAAAAAAATAGAACAAAAAAGTCCTTGAACAAGCAAGATAACCACAAAGTTTATCAAAAACGGTTTAATATAAAAATGTTTATTGTTTATCATCAATAAAATCTCAATTCAAAAATCTTATATATTTATACAAGTAAAGTAAGAGAAAAAATAAAGCACAATACTTTATAAAATATCTAGACTATTTTTTAAAAGAATACAAGTATTGTTTCAAAAGTAAGACCTAAAATTTTTAACCAAAATGAGACTATTGTGAATAGTCTTCACACAAAACACATTTAATATTAACGGAATAAAAACAAGTCAAAAATTTATTTTATACAGGCAACAACCAGAAAATTTAATCAAAAGGACACCTTGCTTAATTTATGCAAACAGAAAGTATAATGCAAAATCATTGGTCAAACAACCTTTTATCATATCGCAATCAATCAAACGTTACGCTCGGCGTTCTTTTACTTGCCGTAATTATCTCATTTTCGCTAAGTTTAAGTTTAAGAATGTATGAACTGAATGTTTGGAACAACAGTGAATATATGATAGAAGGCGAACACTTACTCTCAACACACGACGCTTATCACTGGATAGCCGGTGCCGAAGATTTTGAATTTGGCAAAGGACACCCCATGTCTTTGCTCGCCAAATATGCAACAACAATCACAAAACTTCCAACAGCCGAGGTCGCTTTTTGGCTTGTTCCAATTTTAGCAAGTCTTATCGCCGTTGCAATAACTTTATGGGGGGCTGTGCTTGGCTATCCTTTTGCCGGAATGGGTGCCGGAATAATCTGTTCTTTATCTCCAAGTTTTTTTGGACGTACAACTCTTGGAAGCTATGATACTGACCTAATTACTCTTTTATTTGCGGTTCTTCTTCCTTTAATTCCCGCCTATTGGTTAAAAAAGTATATTGATTCCCCTTTTTCCATTGCTTTACGTTTATTATCATCATTAAAATTGAAAAACAGCTCTCAAAAACCTGATATAATAACCGAACACAAAGACGGTATCGGAATTTACTTTTTACTGTTTTTGGGGGGTTTTTTAGGTTATTGGTCTCAAGACTGGCACTCTTTGTTTGTATACCTCACAAGATTTTTTGCTTTATTTACTCCGCTTTTTATCCTTGTTTTCGCCCGTCCCAATACTAAAAAGTCATTATTACTAAAAGCTCTTTTATTTTCGTTGCCTTTAAGCAATGCTTTTTATGGCGGTATTTTGGGTGGTTGCCTCTTATTATTTATCTTGCTTTATCAATATTATAACAAGCAAGCATACAAACAAAATTCAACGTTAAACAAGTTTTTAATGATTTTATTTAAACCTGAAAAGAAAATCAAATATTTCTATTTTTTTATAACAGCCCTGCTTTGGCTAGCTGTTGCTATATTCTGCCTAAGCGAAGCCGTATGGAATGATTTTTACGCCTCAATAATGAGTTATATAAAGCACACTCCGACAACAACCAATATTAACAACCCTGTTTTGCCATATCCTGCAGTAACTCAGTCAATAGTAGAAGTGCATGATATAAAATTCAAAGAACTTTTAACCTATCTACACCCCTGGACTTTTATGGTTGTAAGCGGTTTAATACTATTTATTGTACTGCTTATTTTTTACCCCAGTCTTATTTTTTTAATTCCTTTGTTGGCAATTTCTTTATCAAGCTTAAAGCTTGGCGGAAGAATGGGTATGTTCGGTGCCCCAATTATCAGCCTCGGTTTTTTTGTCGGGTCGGCAAGCTTGCTTTCTTTTATCAGCTATATGTTTAAAACATCATTTTCTAAATCTTTGGGGCTTTTAACCGCCCTGATTATAAGCCTATTCCTTTCTTTACCTATAGTAAACAAAACATCACAAATCAGCCTAGGACCTTCAATTTCCAGAGAAACCGCAGAAGCCTTAATTTTTATCAAAAAAAATACAGCTCCTAACAGCTTTGTTTGGATCTGGTGGGACTGGGGTTATGCCGCACACCATTTTGCCAAACGCTATACAATTGCAGACGGAGCAAGACATAGCGGAACGTCTCTATATCTTCCCGCTTTGGTCTATAGTACGGAAAACCCTTTTTTAGCTCGCCAAATTATTAAATATACCGCCAAGCTCAATAATGCTCCCTATACTACTATGAATTCCATGACTCCGGAACAAATCCACTCCCTATTGGAAGAGCTTGAAAACTCACCACCGATTAATGCCCCGGTTGAACAATATGGAGAGCAATATCTCGTTGTTAATTTTGACCTTATTCCTATCTCTCATTGGATTTCATATTTTGGAACTTGGGATTTTAAAACTCAAAAAGGAAAAGATTATCTTGTCAACAATCTCAATAAAAACATTACATATAACTTCGACTCGGGAATAATAGTACACCCAACCTTACAACCGGTTTACGCCGCCAGTATTGATATTTTTACACCGGAAAAAGTAGAAAGAAAAAACTATTTCCGAATCACCGAAAAACACTTTATATTAAACACAAAAACACAAGAAAAAATTATCGTAAGCTCTGAGATATATAATACCTTGATGGTTCAACTGCTTTTATCGGAACCAAACGATCCAAGATTCAGCCCTTATTTTGAACTTGTCTTTGACAATACTTTCACCAGAGTTTTTAGAGTAAAATAACTTTTTTCACAACTACTTCACAACAAGCCTTTATGTATGACAAAAAATACATAAAGGCTTGTTGTTTTTTATTACAAACATATAAAAGTTTATTAATACACAAGCCTCAAATTGATACAAAAAAATAAATATAAAAAATACACTTCTTTTAGGCTTAAGATACAAACAAAATAAATAAATTTTTACAATAGCTTAAGTGCGTAAAAATAAAAAGACAAAGAAGTTTTACCCATTATTTTTTTACACCTAGACATTACTATGAAATCATAGTAAGAATTTAATTAGTTTTAGGCTAATTGTATATTAATTCACAATAGCCCATTAAATCAAACAACATATAAAATAAGGAGAAAAAATATGAGTCTTAGTTATGCAGAAGCACAAAAGATTTTAATGGACGAATTTCGTCTATATCACCACCCTATTGCCTTAACTTTTCTTTTCGACGATGCATCAATAGAAGAATTTAAGGATAAACATGATGTTTACCTCCCTGTAAAACCAATGACTTTTTGTCAATGGGAAGTTTCAGCTCGAATGAAAGCTCAAACAGTACTTGGAACTCCTGATAAATTAGCTTGTTCCAACGGGAAAGTTAGCTTTGGCTGGAAAGATATCGATGATGATGAAATTAAAACTCAAATGAAATATGTGCGTAATTTTGAACAAGCTAAAAAGTTTTCTCTTTCTAAACCACGTCTTCCTCTCGGAAAATTAAAGGCTCTTGGTGTTGGCCCTTTAGGCGATGCTAAAATGCCGCCTAGTACTGTACACTTTTATTGCGACAATATGCAATCATATCACTTAGCTATAGACTGGATGGCAGCAACAGACATTCACCCTTTACATGCTAATATAACCATGAGTTCTTCGGCTTGTGGCGGAAATGTATATTCCTATCTTAACAAACATGCCAATATTTTACCGGCATGTTCAGGTAGCTATAACTCCGGAAAAACAGAACGCGGCGAAGTCAACGTTATAATTCCCGGAGAACATATATTGATGACAGTCGAACGTTTGCTTGAGCGTAAACGCAATTTGGGTTCAAGCTCAATTACAAGACCCGGAGATCCGTTCCCGGGTGCTGACGTTTGTAAAAACTGTCCTCTACTGATTTTCAAAAAAGACAAAGGAGATGAATAATTATGAAATTGAAAAATGGCTTGTCAAAGATTATACTTATTGTAACAGCGTTAGCGATATTAGGCGTAAGCTCTTTTGCTTTTGCACAAAATATGACAAATGCAACGGCAACACCGACAACACAATCAAGCTCGGCAACACCGACTAAAAACGACAGCTTAAGTAAGCTCGAAAAAGCAATTAAAGCAACTCCAACCATTCAACCCGGTGAAGCTCCAAAACCCGGTCATTTAGACCCAAGTGCCGCACCCGGATTTTTAGGTATTCCCGGTGCTCCCAATATACCTCTTTACTTAGCATTTTTATGGGCCGTTTGGGTAGGTTGGATTTTCTCAACCGTTGGTGCGTTCGGTGGAGTTATGGCAAGCGTTGGACACATGGCTATTTTTGGGTTTGGAGCTTATGCTAGTTCTTTCAAAACAACCTCTCCTGCTCTTAATAAAGTTATTACTGACTCTATCCGTGTTTCCAACCAATGTTTGGTAGGAACCTCAGCCGCCTTTTCTTCTTTTAACTATTGGCGTATGGGAAGAGTTGTTGTTCCTCTTGCCTTAGCTTTAGGTGCCGGTTCTATTTTTGGTTCTTGGCTTGTTCCTACTTTAACAGCAGGCAAAATAAGCTTTAAAGAATATTCCGGTTACTTCGGTCTCTTCGTTCTGTTCTTAGGTTGTTATCTGTTCTGGGAAACAACTCCCGCCGGACAAGCAACCAAGAAAAAAGCCAAAGCAGCCACCGAAGCTTTTGAAAAAATGTCAAAAGCTTGCACTCAATCAGGTGAAAGCGTTATGACTGGCGTTAAAATTAACTCTATTAGCCTCGCTAAAGTAAATTTCAACTTCTGCGGTGTTGATTTTTCTTTTAACCCTGTATTAATTGCTTTAGGCGGTTTTGTTATCGCTTCTATGGCTTCATTTTTAGGCGTTGGTGGCGGATTTTTATTGGTTCCTTTCTTAACCAGTGTTACCCAGCTTCCAATGTATCTTGCCGCAGGAACTTCCGCCCTCGCAGTATTAATCGGTATGATTACCTCTATTTCTACCTTCCTGACAGCAGGAACACCGATAGATTGGAACTTAATCGGTGTTGAACTTGTTGGTATCATTATCGGTTCTTATGTAGGACCTAAAACTTCAAAGTATCTTTCTGATAAATGGATGAAGAGAATCTTTATTGTCTTAGCTCTTTATGTTGGTATCAAGTATACCACAGAAGGTTTATTCGGAATTAAGATATTACCATAAAAGAATAATATTATAAAACAAACTAAGCCCTTGTACAACACATTCTGTGTACAGGGGCTTTTATTTACAATCATTTTAAACACAAAACAAAGAGTTCTTAATTATATCATAAAATTTCATACAGCGTAGCAATACAATCAAACTGGTCTTTATCTACCCCTGATCGTTTTAAATATCTCGCCTGCATTCCAAGTTTTTTTGGCATATTGTAATCATTTTCCAACGAGTCGCCAACCATCAAACAGTCATTAAACCCTAACCCCAACTTTTCACAAGCGTAAGCATAAATACCCTCTTCCGGCTTTCTATAACCTGTAGTAAAAGACCACGCACAAACATCAGGCTGAAACGGAAGCAACTTTAATAAAGGGGCTGCATAAGGCGTAGCAAGATTAGAAACAATGCCCCATTTTAAATTCCGCTCTTTAATAGATTGAAGCACAGGATAAAGACACATCGAAGTTATTTCCGTTTGAACTCCTGCCTGTATTTTTTTAAGCTCTTCAGCAGAACAGCCCGCCTCAATAGCCAATTCTGTCTCGGAAATATCTTTGGTCATAAGCGTTTGATAAGCGGCGGCAACACCTAAACTCCACGCTCTAATAATCGGCTTATAAGGGTTTTGTTTATTACGAATCTCACAAAGCGTACCGAACGCATCAAATAATATTGCTTTTATCAAACATATCTCCTTATAAAAAAACAATAAAATAAAACTTTTAACTATAAATAAAAATAGTGTTGGTTGTTATAATTATGAGGCTTTTTGTTGTAATCTTTTCTCACGTTCCTCAAGTAATTTAGTGTTATCAAACCCACCCCAAGGAATTTTATACGGTATTCTCTTCATATATTGCCAACCATTAGGCAATGGAGCATCTTTATTTTCTTCCCAGAGTAAGGCTTCTATTTCGGGTGCCCAGCGATGAGTTTTTTGGAAATCTCTTACTAAAAAAGGTATTATTTTTCTCGAACGTAAACCAAAAAACTCAAAAGAAGATAAAGGAATATCTTTATATCCGTCTTCCGACCTCATAAAATGATCTATTGTTTGCCATTCTTTTAAAAGAATATTAATATCAGCAGCTTTGGAAGCATCTTTGGAACCAGTAATAACAGCGGCAAGCATCATATAGGGAAACTCGAAACTTGTTTGCCCATAATTCTCAACACACAAATATGCAGCGGTATTTTTCTCTATCACAAGCACAAAACGAGCGGAAGTAAAGGGAATAATAATCAGTTCACCTGAGCGGTCATAACAATATATTTCTTGTCGCAAACGATTAAAACAAATAGTAACAGGGCATTTTATCAATACAATCACATTGTATAAAAAGAATGCAAACGTTGACAATATAGCTATATGTCCAATGGCAAAAGCAACCAAGGAAGAAATAAAAGGCTCAAATATTCCCCAAAAGCCCACAAGATAAGCAGTAAAAGCCAATAGTTGCAACAGTAAACAAACCGGAAGTATTTCCAACAAACCTATACTCGGCTCCATATAGTTTGGCGTTACATACATCATTGGAGTCTTAGCGAGAGGAATAGCACCCTTCTCGTTTTTTTGACGCACCCACGCCCGTAAATAATCTTCTGGATCTCCTTTTCCTCCAAACGAATATCCTATTCCATAGGGTAAATCTAAAGGCGGAGGCGAAAGCACAATTAGACCGGAAGCGGTTTTATTTTTCCTAACTGTCTTATCTGGCTCAACCGGTAGATATACTCTTGTTGTTGAAATATCTTGATTGTCCAACCCTGTTTCTATGGTTTGGTGGGATTTTTTTTCGTTAGGCGTATTGCTTTGTGCTATACTCATTCTATATATCCTGTCATAAACAAGTTATTTTGTGATATTATAGTTGGAATATTGAAAAATATCAAATAGTATGCTTTTAACTATAAATTAGTTCTTAAAATTCTCAAAAATAAACTGCTACTCTAATATCATACAGAATCACAGAAGTAATATGTTTTAAACATACCCTAAAAATATAAAAAGCCGATACCTTTAAAGTGATTAAAGTTTTCTTGCAATATAAACACCATAGCTATAATAATCAGAGTATTTTTCATAAAGGGCTATTTCAGCTTTTTCACCTTCAACAATCTCTTTTGCCTGAGTGCTTTGCCCATTTCGCTCAAGAAAAGCATCAAAACCTTTCTGCATGGGTAAGTAATAATTATCTTTCCAACAATGCACAGGCAGATAAAAATAAGCTTCGAGACAATAACCATGCTGTTCAAGAATTTTGATTTTTGCCGAAGCCACATCAATTTCAGGATACTCAGCGTCCCAATGAGCTTGAAGCTCCTGTGGACGTTTAGCCGTTAACCATGTAATTTCTGAAACAATAAGCTTACCCCCGGGTTTTAAAAACCTCTTCCAATCGGCAACCCCTGCTTCAAAACCCATATTATAAATTGCTCCCTCAGAAAAGATTAGATCAAATTCCTCAGTCGCAAACGGTAGAGAATCCATAGAACAATTCAATGTTGTAATTTTTTCCGCAACCTTATGCTCCTTATGTGCCTTGGCTTGGCTTTGAAGTACCTCAAGAAACTCAGGTAAAAAGTCAACGGCAGTAATTTGGGCATTTAACTCTTTGGCAAGCAAGATAGAGGAATTCCCCGTACCACACCCAATATCAGCGATCTTCAAAGGTTTAGACTTATCAATATCGGCAAGTTTCAACATTTTCTTGGTTTCCGCCTCGCCCCCTGGTCCCTGCCTTAAATTTGATTTATGCAAATCAATCAACAGTTGCATTTGTATATCATTCATATTGACTCCTTTGTATCTACAATTACTCCACTTTTTCTTTTAGTAACAGATTCAAAACTATTGCTCAATAACAAATGAATAAGAAAAAAATCTGTAAAATGAATATTTTTTGTGATTTAAGAATCTTTATACTGCATGAAAAAGAACACAACCCAAAACTTTGCCCTTTAGCATTCATCAAATAAAAGCTTAATTGAGGTCTGTATCAATACTGTTTTGCTGATTGCCATAAATGGGTTCTGGTGTTTTATAAAAGGACTTAAATATTTTTTTAGGATAAGGTGACGGCATTGGGTCAGGAACAGACATATATAGAACTGATCCCGGATTGTTTTTTTGTATCGCAGACAACCTTTTTTTAGTATCAGCCTTATCAAAAACGACTCGTTCTGAACGAAGTTTAATATATTCATCTCCGACAAAGCCAAGGGTGGTATATTTGTATGCCAAGTCATATCCTGGTTTCATTATACAATCTATTTCAACAATCTCTAAACATTTATACTTCGTCTTCATCTTGGCGTTTTTACAGCTATCTAATAAACGCATGCCAACAATGTATTCACCATACAAAGAACAATAAGTGCCTTTTTCAGGAACCGCATAAACAGTTATATGATCCCCTGCAAGGATTTGACCATCTTTAACAAGATACCCTTGAATACCGTTAGATGTTATATCAAACGATTGAATAATTTGATCATCAAAATCTCTTAATGTCTGTGTTATCTCTCCTTTTTGGCAATCAGAAGCGAGTGCTACCGAGCAAAAAAATACACAAACAACGAGTTGAAAAAATAGCTTTGTCATGACAGATCCTCTAAAGTATAAATCCCTAAAAGTGTGTTTGGGATAAAAAACAAGGGTACATTTTTAGCTAAGAGCTTTGTTACCCTTAAAATTACCCTAAGAATCTCTTGATTGTCTAGCTTTTTATTAATATTTCTAGCTCGTTAAAAACTATTAAATTGGTGGAGACGGCGAGAATCGAACAATTCATATACGTTGCTGAATTTATTAGATGTAAAATCCAACGAGGTGAAGTTTATACCCTTTTATTAAAATTTGATTGTTTTGAGGGTAAAAAAAGCAATTTTATTCCCACTTAAAAAAATAATTCAAAAAACAATATGGTCTTAAATTGCTCTGGAGTTTTTTTATAAATAAGATATATTAATGTTTAGGGTATTGCATACAAAACTAAAGGAATCTTACGTTGACCACACAATCTAATTCTATGAAATCTTTACTAGCATATAGCAAAATTCGTGACCTTATTGTATCAGGGGATAAACTCCCAGGAACTCACCTTGTCGTTGCTGATCTCGAATCCGAACTACAACTTGGACGAGGTGCTATTCGAGAAGCTTTAATGCGCCTTGATCGCTCTGGTTTAGTAAAGAATATTCCATATAAAGGTATTGTGGTTGCTCCTCCCCCTCAACTACGAGAGATAGAACAAATATATAAGATACGTTGTGAGCTAGAATCCACATTAACATTAGAAGCAATGACCAAACTAACAAAAAAAGATTTTGATGAGTTAGAGAAGCTTTTAGAATCTTTTAAAAATCTAAACGATGTATCAGAAACATTTTTTGCACTAGATAGAAAGTTTCATTCCATTATTTATCGTGCTTCTTCTATGTCTCATTTATGTAATATTGTTGATAAAATGATGGATACTATTGAAGTCTATCTTAACCTTTACCAATATGAAAACGAAGATCAAACGATATTTGTAAACGAACATATACAAATCGTAGAGTTGTTAAAAACTAAAAACACCAAACAACTTATACCTCTTATACAAAATAACATTATGGGCGGTTTAAAGTTAGTTAATAATGCCTATGGTAAAATCATACATAATCAATCATAATACATTATTACTTAGTTGTTTTTCTCTTCTTTGATAATCTCAATAACACGCATTGCTAATATTTGTGAGGCATCTACAAAAGGGCTTTTAAACGTACTTGCAATTACACTGAGTTCTGTGCATGCAATTATACATAAATTCGCATCTTTTGTTATTAGATGATCAACAATTACTTGTAATTCTTGTTGTTGTTCTTCTCCACACAAACCTTTTTTAATATCTTTTATTAATGATAATAATCTATTCTGGAATATTTTGTCAGGAAAGATTATGTTTTTGTGATACGGTTCAAAACATTTTTCGTACATTTTAGTTTTTTGTACTGCGTTAGAGGCTAAAATTCCTATGTTTGTTACCTCAGGAAAATGTTTAACAACATAATTGGTTGTTAAATCTAAAATGTTTAAAACAGGTATATTTACGGAATTTTTTACATAATCATAATAATAATGGGCTGTGTTACAAGGTATTACTAAAAAACTTGCACCCCATTTTTCTAATCTTTGTGCCATATCTGCCATACAAGGACCAGGGTTTTCACCATCACCGTCGATAAGAGCCTTCATTCTTGAAGGTACTTTAGGATTATTATCCACAACACAGCGGATATGGTCGCTATCATCTTTAGCAGGCACTAATTTAATTAAGCGCTGCATGAAGTCAACAGTTGCCTCAGGGCCCATACCACCTAAAATGCCAACTATTTTTTCTGGTTTATTCATAGCAACTTACTCTAAAGTATAAAGTGTGTTTTTAATATTCTTTTGTTAAAATTAGTTTAATCGCTTTTAATCATTTTATCTAAAAGTGTTTTAAGTCTTTAATTTAAAGCTGATTATTAATTACTAAAAAGGATAGCACACAAACATGCACTACCCTTTTTAGTTTTTATAGCAGAGAGTCTAAATAAGCGTATAGCACCGGTGAACCACCTGTGTGTAAAAACAATATACTAGAACCTTCTTTAAAATGCCCTTTGCGTACTAAGTCTATAAGCCCTGCTGCTGCCTTGCCTGAATACACAGGGTCGAGTAAAATAGCTTCGTGTTTAGAAAAAAGTTTTACTGCCTCAACCATGCCGTCATTTGGTAAGGAATAACCTGGTGCGAAATAATCTGCAAAACACTCAATATTGCCCTTGGGTAATTCTGTTTTTAGGTTTAATAACTTCGCGGTAGCATTAGCTAAATTATAAACAATGTCTTCCTGTACATCTTTTGGTCTTGATACGTTTATACCTATAACTGGAATATTTCCGTTTTCACCAAACATACCAACAACGGTACCAGCGTGAGTTCCTGCTGAACCAGAAGGTACAACATAACTGTCTATTTTTAACTGCATAGAATTAAGCTGTTGTAAAATTTCAGAAACAGAAGCGACATAGCCCAAGGCTCCTACAGGGTTAGAGGCTCCACCAGGCACTATATATGGCTTTTTACCTTGTTTTTTTAAGTCTTCGGCGGTCTTTTCCATTTCTGCCATCATATTAGAACCACCAGGCACAACACGAATGCTTTTTACTCCTAATAGATGAAATAACAAGTTATTCCCTGATGCATTAGGCTTATAAGAACCCTTTACACGTTCTTCTAATATAAGATGACACTCTAAGTTTTCTTTTGCAGCCCAAGATGCTGTTAAACGTGCATGGTTTGATTGAACAGCTCCACAAGTAATAATAGTATCAGCACCAAGAGACAAAGCTTCACCAAAAGAGAATTCTAGTTTACGAGTTTTGTTCCCTCCTGCGGCTCCTGGTAAAAGGTCATCTCGTTTAATATAAAGGTTTACTCTACCTCCTAATGCCTTAGATAAATTAGGCATAGCTTCTAACGGAGTAGCACCTTGTAAGAATTGTTTACGAGGAAAATTTGTAAAGTTCATGGAATATTCCTTTTAAATAGTGGTTTAAAATTTTATAGTTGGGAATAAAACTAATCATCAATCGCCCATTAAATAAATAGCCTGTTAAGTAAATAGCCTGTTTAAAGGTTAATACGTTGTATGTAATATCTCTTGTAACTTACCCATGATTTTTAGCATATTGTCAACATTTTTTTATCGCCTACAAAGTCATACATCGTATGTCAAAAATTTTTTTGAGCTATTTATCCTTTTTGCTTAAAAAATTATTTCAATAAGTATTTGATACTAAGACTATTTAACTAAAGATTTCATCTGATAAATTTTTAATTATGGTCGCTACACACTTACAATCATCGAGACTAAAGGTTAAAGGTAAGCGAAAATCACATAGTTTAGATAAAATATTGTCAGTATTTGTTAGATTAAAATTAGTTATAAGATATTGCCACGTTTTATAAGACGAAGTAAAACCAGCTGGCTTTTTTTCTCCAAACCATTTTATAACAAGTCCTGATTGATTAGCCGCAGCTAAAAATTCTCTAATTTTGTCTTCACTCTGATTTTCAATGCTAAACTGAAAAGAACTAGCGACAAAGCCTTCTTTAGAATGCCTTTTGGGACAACAAAGGTGCTTCGCTGTTCTTAATATAGTTTCGACTACAGCATAACGCTCATTCCAACGCTGACACTGAGTATCAAGCGTCTTTAATTGCACTCTTAATATAGCCGCCCTTAAGTTATCCATTCTTAAACTAAAGTTTGGAGTTTCTAGTTTAAATTCATCAAAAACACTTAGTTCAGGCCTTGAAACATGTTTGTCATACAACATATAAGAGCCAGAATATAATATTGCTTTAGATATAACTTTTGGATCATCAGTAACCAATAAACCGCCTTCACCAGAGTTTAAGTGCTTATAGGTTTGAGTGCTAAAACAAGAAACTATACCAAAACTGCCACTTTTTTTCCCATTCCAAGTTGCACCCATAGTATGAGCACAATCTTCAATAACTTTTACATTAAGCCTAGTACAAATTTGCATAAGTTTATCCATATCTACAATATGTCCACGCATATGGGACAACAGCAAAAACTTAGCTTTTGTTTCTATTGCTTTTGTTTCTAAATCAACCAAGTCGATAGTATAATTTTCGCTTTCAATTTCTACTAAAACAACTTTAGCACCAGAATTTTCTAAAGCACCAGGGACAGGTGCTAAAGTAAATGAGTTACACAAAACAACATCTCCAACTTTTACGCCAATACTTTTTAAAGCCAGATATAAAGCACTGCCACAAGATGCACACGCTAAACAATATTTACTACCCATATAAGAGGCAAATTCTACTTCTAATTTGGCGGTTTCTCCTACTTCATTTTCTCCATTGTTATATCTAAACAGCCTACCACTTTTTAAAACCTTTAGAGCCGCATCAATCGCTTCTTGTGAAATATCTTCTTGTTGGTTAAAGTTTTTTTTAAAGACTTGATTTGACATAACCATACTCCTAAAAAACAGTCTAAAGATTAGTATTTATAGGTTGGATGTTGGTAAACTGTAAAATCCCATTTTTGTTTTGGAAAAAATTTTTGTAAACGCCAATCACAAGCACGAGCGTGTCCTTCCATTCCTTCTACTCTAGATAAACGAGAGGCAGCAGCACTGATTTCAGAAGCATCTTTAGTGTTTATCTCTTGGTATGTATATATTTTAAGAAACTTATGAACATTTAAACCACCGCTGTAATAACCAGCTTTTTTTGTTGGTAAAATATGGTTTGTTCCCGAACATTTGTCGCCTTGTGCTACTGTGCTACCTTCTCCTAAGAATAAAGAGCCGTATGAGTGTAAGTTTTTAATCCACCAATCCAAGTCTTTTGCTATTACTTGAATATGTTCTGGTGCATACATATCATTAACTTTACACAACTCTTCTCTTGATTCACAAACAAGTATTTCTCCGTAATCTCTCCAAGCTGCACCAGGCACTTCTGGGTCTGGCATATCGGCAATAATTTGAGGCACTAATCTGTTTACTTTTTCTGCTAATTCTTTACTATCTGTAAAAAGCCAAACAGGCGAGTTAGAGCCATGTTCTGCCTGAGACACAAGGTCAATAGCTATGGTCATAGGATCAGCACTATCATCAGCAATAATACCTGACTCTGTAGGACCAGCAAAAACGTCTATGGTGCATTTACCTGTGCCACATAAATAGGCTTTAGCCTCAGCAACATAAGCATTTCCTGGACCGACGATAATATTTGCCTTTTTACCAGTAAATAATCCATATGCCATAGTTGCAATAGCCTGCATTCCGCCCATTTCAAGAATAATATCCGCCCCAGCAAGATCCATCGCATAACAAGTAGCGGCATCAATACTTGTTCCTCTTGGTGGAGTAGCAGCAACAACTGTTTTAACCCCTGCCATTTTAGCTGTTGCTACACTCATAATAGCAGAACAAACATGAGCAAAACGCCCACCAGGAACATAACAACCAGCAACATCCATAGGAATAATGCGTTGTCCTAAACGTACCCCAGCAGAGGATGTATATTCGATTTCTTTTATGCTGTTGCGTTGTGCCTTTGCAAAAGAAGAAACTTGTTCATAAGAAAAATTAATATCATCTTTTACAGATTGAGGAACAGAGGCTATTAGGCGTGCTTTTTTTTCATCAGAAAGAATAAAATCTTGATCCCACTTATCATATTTCATAGCCAATGCTTTAACTGCGCTTTCTCCACGCTGTTCTATATCTTTTAGTGTAGCTTCAACAATGCGTCTCGCATCACCACTATTTTCTTCAGCTGTCATTAAAGCTTTTTTTACAAAATACATAAAGTAACCTCTTTTATTCATGTAAGAAATTTAATATGTTTCAACATTGTTAAAAATATCCCAAAACATGTGTTTAAATTACTTTTAGCACCACGTTTATTCATTGTCAATATTACATGTAATATTTTATGTAATATTTTATGTGGTATTGCATAGCAAAAGCCTTGGCTGAGTTGGTTAACACTATAATATTTATTCTTTATTTTTCTATATTATTATGACTATCCTCCAATAAAAATCTTTGGAGGAATCTTAAAAAGTGATTTGTTAATACATAAAATAAATAAAATACATTATCGACTGTATCTCTCATACTAGTAAATATTGATCTACTGGATTTTATTTTTTTATCTTAACAATCGATATCATTACTAAGGAAGTAATATTATCATAAAAAATGGAAAGTTATGTTTTATTTAACTAAACATAACTTTCCAAGTATACTATCTAAACCTAAGAAACCTTAGCTTGAGCGTAATTCAGCCATAAAGCCTTTTAGCTTTTGCAATAATTCTAAGGCAATTTTTGGATTTTGATCAGCGACATTCTTTAATTGGAAAGGATCGGTTTTACGGTTATATAACTCATCTTTTGTTGGAACTTCTGAAGTTGCAGCTGGGGTACAAGTCCATTGAGCTGCTCCATCTGTAGTAGCATTCTTTTTATGACGCTCTTCAGCAAGGTTAATACCCGTCGCCTCTTCTAAAGCATCTTGAAGGTGAGCCATCATTTTACCCTTGCCACCAGTCGCTTCTAAGTGACTACCATCAATATTACCACGATAGAATTTTAAACGCATAACTTTACCATCTTCATCTGGCTGTAACCAGTGAATATATGACCAATCTTCAGTAATGATTGACCATGAATAATCAAAGTAGCCGGCAATAGCAAAATCACGCACTTTATCTACTTCACCAAAAATCAAAGGTAATAAGTTTTTACCTTGCATATCTGGGTGAATACCAATTCCAAGCCAAGCACAAACGGTTGGAGCAACGTCAACACTTTGGATAAATGAAGAAATTCTTTGTCCAGCTTTTGCTCCTGGTACTCTGATAATAGAAGGGGCGTGTGCAAGTTCTTCATAAGGCCATGGACGACATTTACGCATTAAGCCGTGTCCGTGTTCGCCGTTACCTAGAGGTTGACCATGGTCTGATACCATCCAAAGCATGGTGTTCTCATCGTAACCTAGTTTATGGATTGCTTTCATCAGGCGACCTAATTGTCTGTCGCAAACGGTAACCATTTCAGCATAAAGCATACGAATATGGTGAAGTTCTTCTTCTGTATACAAACCGTCAACTAATTCAGCACAAGGCAAGAACATATCCTTACCTTTGTAGTCAGGGTCATACATGCATGGTGTTTTAGGATCCCAAACTGATGGTGGATCCCATGGCTCATGTGGATCAAATGAGTCTATCCACATGAAAAACTGCTTACCACGATCTGCTTTTTCTAAATATTCAATAGCATTAGATATTGTTTTGAAAACATATCTGCTTTCTTCGTCACCATAATATTGGCGTTGACGTAGGTAGTTGTTGATTTCATCTCTAACTGCGTTTTCCATAACTTTAGTACCATATTTCTCACAATATGCATCTAAAGTATGATCTTCAACATAATCTTTCCAATCATAAAGGTTAAGGTCATCGTTCTCAAAATATGCATCATCTGCTTCGTGCCCATGAGTAAACATTACTTGGTCAAAGCTTCTGGTATAACCAAATTTTGGCAAGCGATATTGTGGGCAGTCAAAGATAAGAGCTGTATCAATTGGTCTACCCCAACAAAGATCGGCTATGGTAGTATCTTCCATATTTAATGGAACCCAACCTGAAACAGGTAATGTATATCTACCTGTTTGCATTGCACGACGACAAGGAATTGTTGGTAAACCTTCAACATAAAAGTTTTCAAACAAAGTTCCTTCTTTTGCCAAGCGATCCATCCAAGGAGTTTGGATCCAGCTGTTTCCGTATGCTCCAACATAGTTAAATTGCAATGTATCGAACATAAGAACGATAGCATTTTTAATTTCTGGTTTTTTCTTCATAAATCCTCCAAATAAGATTATATTGTACTAGTTTTCTTCCTTGCACCGAGTACAATCTTAATAATTGTAAAAACGGTTAGGATAAGAAAAAATGCTGAAAGTGGATGGGTAATTAAGACTGAAAGATCTCCTCCAGAAATAATTAAGCCTTGTCTTAGTGATTGTTCCATTTTTGGGGCTAAAATAAATGCAATAATAAATGGTGGTAAAGGTATTCCCATATAGTTTAAGAAAAAACCTAATACTCCAAATGCTAACATTACCCAAACATCAAACATGCTGAATGATAAAGCATAAGAACCAGCAACACATAAGAGTAAAACTACTGGAAAAATATAATAATTAGGTAAACACGCCAGACGCCGACAGGCATTACAGGCTATTTTTCCTACAAATAACAACATAAAGACCGAAACAAGTAGCATTCCAAATAAAGTAAAAACAAATGCTCGGTGTTCTACGAAGACAGAAGGTCCAGTGTTAATTCCATGTAACATCAGAGCACCCATTAGAATGGCTGTTACAACATCACCTGGAATACCAAGAGTAAGCATTGGCACTAATGCTCCACCACATACAGCATTATTGGCTGATTCTGCAGCAGCAACACCTTCTAGCGAGCCTTTACCAAACAATTCAGGATTCTTAGAGCGTTTTTTAGCTAAACCATAATTCATAAATGCGGCAGCAGCAGCACCTGTACCAGGTAAAGCTCCAATGCTTGCACCAATCAATGAACCGCTAAAAAATATTGGTAAAACAGACTTTACGTCTTTCCATGTTGCATGGTCATCACCAGGGTCAAGACTTTTTGGTTCTTCTTCCATACATTCATTCACACGAGCCCGTTCGGCAACCTGTTGCATTTGTTCCGCAATAGCAAATAAACCAACAATTATAGGAATAGCGTTTAAGCCAGCCTCTAACGAATCTATTCCATAAGTAAAACGGGGCAAACCTTCCACGGGGTCAAGACCTATCAAGCTCAATGCTAAGCCAAAGCCTGCACCGATTAGTCCTTTAACCATAGATTTACCAGCTAAACCAGCAATGACTGTCATTGCGAACAAAAGTAAACTAAATAACTCAATCGGTCCAAATTTTGAGGCTACGGCTGCAATAGGTTGGGCGATAACACATAAAAGAAGAATAGAAAATGCATCACCAAAAACAGAAGCATACAAAGCGATATCTAAAGCTTTTCCTGCTTTTCCTTGCTGTGCTAAGGGGTACCCATCTAAAACAGTAGCCGAAGCAGCTGGAGTTCCAGGAGTATTAATAAGAATTGCCGAAATTGATCCGCCGTATGTGCCACCTTTATATATTCCAAGCATAACACTCATACCAATAAGCGGATCAAATCCAAATGTTAAAGGAATAGCGAGCGAAATAGCAACAGGAGGACCAAGACCTGGTAAAACTCCAATAAGAGTACCAATTATTACGCCTATGAGTGCAGCTAAAAAAACCCACACATTTAAAGCATGTATTATACCTATAGAAATATCAGACATCCATTCTGTCATAAAAAATCCTTTTAATATAATAAGGTTTGAGGAAACTGAACTTCCATAAGAACGGAAAATACAAGCCACATAACAAAAGGCACAATGCAGACCATAAGACTAATAATTAGTTTATTTCTAGCACCATAAAATAGCATGAGTACTAACAAGACAAGAGCAGATGAAACAATATAACCGATATACATAATGCCCAAACAATAGAGTACTAATATAAGCAAATACAAACTAACTGCTTGAATTTGTTTAAAAGACAAATTTAAAGTATCTTCTAAAGTAAACTCATTAAGCTTTAGTTGTTTCAAGCTTGAATAAAACAAACATGTACCTAAGATAAAAAGTCCTGCCGCAATGAAATATGGAAAGGTTCTAGCACCAACAATTGTTTCATCTCGTGCCTCAATTGTAACAAAAATAGATATGGTAAAGAACAAGGCAAATAAAAGCGTTACTATAGAAAAAAATATATCGTTTTTTAATTCATTTTTTGTTTTCATATAAAATCCTGTGAAATACCTGCTAATTTCATAATAAATTATTATGAAATTAGCAGGTTATCTACTTTATTGTTTCTCAGGTTCAATAACGCCTTTTTCAACAAGCTTGTTTAACTGGGCAACTCTGTCTCTCATTAACGCATCAAGCTCGTCTCCACTAAGAAATATAGTATTAAAATGGAGTTTTTGTAGAGTATCTAGAGATGTTGGGCTATTAACCGCTTTTGTCATAGCCTCTCTAAGTACTGTTACTGACTCTTTGGGAATTTTTGAACTTGCATAAAGAGCGAAGTGATTACCCCAATTTACTTGTGGATAGCCTTTTTCTGTAAAAGTTGGTATATCTGGGAAATTTGGATTACGTTCTTTTGAATACATGGCAATGCCTTTAATGCTTGTATTATACAACATCTCTGAAATGCCTGCATCAATATGACCACTACCTACGGCTCCAACGACTTGTAAGGCACCGTCAAAAGGCACTAACCGAACATCAAGCCCATAAGCTTCGATAAGTAATGCTGCTGCAATATGGTTGATACTCAGTTTACCTGTTATGCCAATAGATACTTTACCTTTATTTTCTTTGGCATAAGCAATAAATTCTTCAAGAGTTTTAAATCTAGACTCACTTGCATTTATGCAAAGAGATAATGGACCAGTGGCATACGAACCAATTGATACCCAGTCATCAAGTCCAAAGCGAACATTTCTAAGACCAACAAGTGATACCATTGAACCTTCTGTAGTTAATAGCAAGGTATAGCCGTCAGGTTTTGCCTGTAAAGCTTTATTCGTACCAATAAGACCACCAGCACCGGCATTAGGTGATAAAACCATTGTCGCACCTAATGATTTCATCATTTCATCCATGACAGGTCTAAACGCAAGTTCAACCTGACCTCCTGGTAGCCAGGCGTTGACTACTGTAATGGTACGTTTTGGATAATCGGCTGCATTTGCAGGTAAAAGAGTACACAGAGTAACGATAAACAAAAGAAGACTTTTAAAGAACATTTTCATTTGGTAATCTCCATTTTTACTTGATACAGTTTTTTGTTATTTTTTATTATTGACTATAACTAATGACCTCTCTCCACATAACCTTTCACAAAGGTAATTACAAAAAACATGCCACTTTTTGTTTTTATCCTAATTAGCTTGTGAACAATGGTGCAATAAATATTAACACGATTAATTATTAGAACTTTTAACAAATAATCATATCAAAAATATTGCATATTATATCTATTTAGATAGAATATCTCTGCATGCAAATAAAGTTGTAATAAATATAAGACATTACATATATAATTATCACATTTTTATTAGGCAGTGTAGCCACATATAAACGATAGGGATAATTTTCACAAGCATGAGTACTCGAAGAAAAATAGTGCTATTTATGAGTTGTTTTATTCTTTGTTTTAAAAATATAAGGGGAATTTATGAAAGAGAATGTCCTGTTTGCTTTTTATGAGATATTAGATTTACTTGTTTATAATGATGATAATGGAGAAGAAAAAAGGTGGACTCAAATTGAAGGATGTATTGAACAAAACCAATTGCCAATCACACAAGTGCATATTTTTTATTTCATAGAAGATATTAAGCTTTTTGAGAAAATGCTAAAAAAACTACAGGAAAAGTATAAGCACATTCATTTTTCTTACGATGTTTTTGATTGTGACCAATATGATACAAAAAAAGTCGCACAGTTTGTTTACAAATATATATTGACATATAAATATGACACATCAAAATATAATTATTATTTTACACACCCCAAACAAGCCACTCTACGCACATTTATGTTTTATTATGGAATCAGTAGTCGTTTGGCTTGCCAGTATATGATACCATTTACTCCAATAAGTTCAGAATATCGCTCTCAACAAATTTTGCTTCGTTCTATTGATTTGAGTGTATATCGTGATATCGCCTATGAGTGTCAGCAACATACACTTTTGGGATATAATGTACTGCTTGGTGGCATTCAAAGTAAACACCCAGAAATGTTGAATATAGTATCAGAAATGGAAAACGCTGTAGCTAACAGTCGTGGGCCACTACTTTTATATGGGTCAACAGGTAGCGGTAAGACACGAATAGCTCAACAAATGGCAAAATTATTAAAAGAAAAGGGGTACGTTCAAGGTCCTTTCATTGAAGTAAACTGTGCAACGCTTAATAACGATCTTGCTGCATCACAGCTTTTTGGACACGTTAAAGGTGCATTCACAGGTGCAATTGCAAACTATAAAGGTCTTCTTGCAAGTGCTAATAACGGGGTACTATTCCTTGATGAAATATCTTTGCTTGATATGCAATGCCAAGGCATGCTCCTAAGAGCCATTGAAGACGGTATATGGTTTCCAATCGGATCAGAAACACCAGTGTATGGAAATTTCTTTTTAATCTGTGCTTCAAATGTTGACCTTGTTTCCGCATCTAAACAAGGACTCTTTAGAGAAGATTTACTTGCTAGAATATCTATGTGGGAATATTCTTTACCAAGCCTTAAAGAACGATCTATTGATTTTGAAGCTTACCTTGATTATGAGTTGAATAATATATCAACTAATATTTGTTCACTTCTTCTTATGCACAAAGAAGCCAAAAAAATGTATATTGATTTCGCACGTAGTAAACAATCAGTATGGAGATATAATCTACGTGATCTGCATGCAAGCGTCCAAAGAATGGCCGCACATTCAACTGATGGGCGTATAACGGTTGATATTGTATCACGAGAGATGCAATACTTAAAATCAAATTGGATACGTTGGCAAAATACAACCACTGAAACATTTGAATTGTCTCAAAGCCTTTTAGATGAAGAAATTTACAGTAATTTAGACTATTTTGAGCTTGTCCAATTAGAAGCCGTATTACAAGAATGTAAAAAATATAAAACACTAGCTGAGGCAGGGCGAACACTATTTAATAAATCACGTCAAATAAAAAGCACACAAAACGACTCACATAGATTGCGTCTATTCCTAAAAAAATACAATATAACATGGCAAATGATACAAGATTAACAGTATGTTATATATTTAATGTACACAGCCTTATAATATTTATTTATTACACTGGTTAATATTGATCAAAAATACTGCGTAATTACTTTACATAGAACAACATGATCTACAATTAGCAACATGTTCTAATAATTCTATAAATTCTTTTTCAGAAACTGCTTTGCCAATAGTGTGCCGCCAAAACTCACCATCAATCTCAATCGCAGGAGTAGTGCCAAAAAGTTGCATCCTACTTAGCAAAGGAGGTTCACTATTCCATTGAATACGTGCTTTGATTCCCATAACTTTCAGTGCTTGTGGAAGACTTATTTGCATTTCATTTATGCGGTCAGCACTTTCGTCCCAAACAATAATTGTTTTCATAATCATTCCCTACCAAAAACATTAATTAAAATTCGTTTTACTCAAACCTATAACAAACAATCTTTTGTAAACATGCAATTTTTTATATGAACTGACTATAGTTTTCTTATTTGTTCCCATGTTATACCATGTGATCTCAAATAACTACTCAACCTTGTTGTATCGTCTGTCTTTTGCTTATGTAAGCGAGAGCTTGCAAACAGGATTCTCCCTACTTCACTTTTTGACATAGCTTTCTTACATATTGCTAATACCCCCTCTAAGCAGAATTTATCAAAAAGGTCAATATCTTTAATCTTACTTCCCAAAAGTGAATGTAGAATTGGAAATTTATCATTTGTTCTACTTTCTTTATTTACTTTAAAAGACTGTAACTCTTTAATTTCATCTTCTACAACATCTATAGTAATATGCCCTGCTGTCGAAAAGGTTGCCATACGCTCTATAGAAGCACTTAAGGATCTCATATTGCCTTCCCATTGAGCGTCTTCGGATAATGCAAAGGCTAAATATTTTTTAAGTGCCATTGGTAAAAATTTTACGGCTCTTGTTGTCTTTAGTGTATATTGCTCTAATTCATAAGCAATATTACTTGGAATATCATCTTTTCTTTCACGTAATGGCGGAAGTTCAAAACGCCATAACCCTATACGAGCAAGTAAATCATAACGAAAATTCCCTTTAGCAACCTCTGAATCTATATCTTTATTTGTACCACAAATTATTTGAAAATTGCTTGAAACTTCAGTATCTGCACCCAAAGGAAAAAAACGCTTTTCTTCAAGTGCTTTTAAAAACATAGCTTGTTCAGAAACAGGAATCTCTGTTACCTCATCTAAAAACACTAAACCATTGTGTGCTACTTTTAATAATCCACTCCTTGCACCTGCTGCACCTGTAAAAGCTCCTTTGGTATGTCCAAATAAAGTGGATATTAAGCCCTCACCTTTGAGTGTGCTACAGTTCACTTCAACGTAGTTTCCTGTTAAAACACCTGCTTTTCGTTTTAATTCGTATATTTGTTTTGCTAGTTTTGTTTTTCCAACACCAGGCTCTCCATATAATAAAATAGGAGAGGTAGAATTCAACGCAACCTTTTCTATTTTATTCATTATTCCATTATACAGCTTATTTTTTGTTTGAATATTAAAACGCAAAAAATCTAAGTTAGAAAGACTTTCCATTTTCATTTTGCGTATAGCCAAAAGATAATCAGCAAATTTTAAATCAAAAGGTGAAAAGCTAAACGATGATTTATCTAAGTTATCAGAAGTGATATTTTGCTGAATAATCTTACAGTTTATCCTAAGATAATTCAATGTATGAACAATTGCTATTGTGTTTATTGTTCCTTTATATTGAGGTAAATATAAAAAATAATCATATTTTTGATAATCAAAAGGAAAAGCATTATAAAAATTATAAAAAGTTGTATAAACCTGCCAAAAGTTATCTTGATGTATATCTTCTTTATATGATGGGCCTTCATCTAACTTTATTTCAATTTCTGGATATTGTTCAGACATTTCCTTTGCAGTTTTATCAGCAATTTTTTTCTGACCCTGTAAATATAATATATGTATAATATCTACCGCAACATCACCAGAAACACAGGTATCAATAACAGACTTAACACATTCAAATAACACACTTTCACTGGTATCATTACAATCTGGAGAGGCGTGAAAAATCACATATTGTTTTTTCATATGGGTATCCTAAAATATTATGATATTCCAGAAGATATCGCAATTACTCTAAAAACACAAGTGTAACCTCTTGATTACATAGTAAATTAATTAAATATTTCTTTATTATATTCATAAAAACGACACAAACACATAAGATAACTACACCGTATATATAATCATAGCCTAATATTTCATAGTTATAACATATATTATCATGATTTTCCTTTTTTTATAGGATAGATATAAAGCATAATAAGCACAAAAAAAGATAAGTTTTTTATTATGCGTTATATTTAAAATAGTTATCTAACATTTTCAACTCGCGATGTCTGGCATGTTTTATGCTATATCATTTATGAATTGTTAGAATTAAAAAATTTATGATTCTTAGGATAAAGGATAATATGCAAACTATACTTAAAAACGGCAACATTGTAACGGCAAACAATATATACAAAGCCGATATTTTACTTGAAAATGGTCTGATTGCTGCAATAAGTGATAATATAGAGAAAGCAGGCTCAAAAGTAATTGATGTACAAAATACATATATATTACCAGGAGGGGTTGATCTACACACTCAGCTTTCTTTAGATTCTCACGGAAGATTTTCTGCGAATGCATTTAAACAAAATTCCATAGCGGCTTTATATGGTGGCATAACTACAGTTGTTGAAGAAATAACACCATTACCAAACAACCTAGACTATCTAAATTACTACCAAGATGCTTTAGAAAATAATTCTTTTATTGATTATTCTTTTCACCAAAACTGTAATACCCCACTATCCAAAGACAATCTTAACGACCTAATTTCCCAAACTTTAAACGGATTTCCATCATGCGTCTTATCGACTTTTGGTGAAAGACACATGAGCGACGAGAATATAACAACTGTCCTGCGTGAACATTCGTGTTATGGTGGCACTGCATTTATACAGTGCGAGAGCAACGCTTCGTCTATCCTTCTTGAAGAATTGCATACTTTGAAACAAAAAACTGCTCCATATAGTCTTTCCACTGCTCACCCCTATTGGAGTGAAAAAGAAAGTTTTGACAGAATGTGTAACCTATCAAGAGCTGGTGGAATGGCATTTTGTGTTGACCACATTTCTTCTAAAGAGGTTGTTAACGCCTTATATAAACAAATAGGAGAAGGCCTACCCGTTACAATTACCACTTCTCCCCTGCATTTAATTTTTACAGACAGAAAGTATCAAAGTCATGAACTAAATGATAGAGAATGTTATAAATACATTGCACTACCACCTCTTAGAAAAAAAGAAGATATGAATGCCCTCTGGAAGGGTATAAGTGACGGTATTATTCATTTTATAACAACTCGTCATAATAGCACTCACCTTGAACATAAATTAAACATATCATCAGGTAACGTTTTTAAATGCCCTCTTGGAACACCCGGTATTGAATTACGCTTGCCAATTTTGTTTACCGAAGGTGTCGTTAATAAGAAAATCAGCATGATGAAGCTTGCAGAAATTACGGCTAGTCATGTTACACGTATCGCTGGATTGAGAAATAAAGGTCGAATTGAAGTTGGCACCGATGCCGATCTTGTAATTCTTAATCCAAATATTAAAAAAGAAATAAAGTTAGACCAGTTACACGAAAACTGTGATTATTCACCGTATGAAGGTCTAACATTACAAGGATTTCCACAACATGTTTTCTTACGAGGATCACATGTAATAAATGATTATGAATTTTGTGCACAAGAAACAACAGGAAAATTAACTTTTAGAAAAGCAGTCGCTGTACGATAAAAAAGGAGTATAATTATGTTAGAAGGTATTGAAAGTCTTACACAAGCAAATGTTGACGAATTTATTGCCAACAACAACGGTATTATCATCTTTCACAAAACCCTCTGCCCTCACTGTAAAGTGATGGGGGTAGTATTAGGAAAAGTTCACGCACAAAATAGCTCTATAAAAATTGCTGCTATTGATACAGAAGAAGAAAGTGCTTTGATGGAAAAATTTGGCGTTGAGCGTGTTCCCACCTTAGTAGTCTTTAAAAATGGTGAGAAAAAAGCAAGTAACTCAGGTATTATGAACCCTAAAGAAACAATTGCTTTCTTTGCAAAGGCATAGAGGTTTTTATGAATACAAGTAACTTGCTTATTATAGGTGGTGGCATTACAGGTATGACTGCTGCAATATACGCCGCAAGAGCCAATCTTAGTGTTACCATTCTGGAAAAGGAAGTATGTGGTGGTTTGGTCAATTGGACACATACTGTTGAAAATATGCCCTCTTATAAATCTATTCACGGTATTGAACTTATGGAAAAATCCCGTGCCCATGTTGAATCTTTAGGTGTCAATATTGTTGAAGTAGATGAAGTTGAAAGCGTAGATTTTACACAAGATTTTAAAAGTGCTACGACTACAATGGGCGATGTTTATGCCGCAAAAGCCGTAATAGTTGCAACGGGAAGAAAGCCAAATCCTTTCCCATTAGAAACTGATTTTCCTAATATACACTATTGTGCAATCTGTGATGGATCAGCATATAAGAATAAAGATGTTATTATACTCGGCGGTGGCAATGCAGGTTTTGACGAAAGCTTATTCCTTCTTCAATTAGGCATAAAGTCCATTCATATTGTTGAAGCTTTTCCACAATGTGTCGCAGCTAAATCAACACAAGAAGCAGCCCTTGAAACAGGCAAAGTAAAAGTGAGTACCAACACTAAAATTATCCAAGTCGAAGATTTAGGGAAAGGTAAAGCAAAAGTATATTTTGAAAACTCTCAAAACAACAAAGTTTTTACAGAAATAATTGATGCGATTTTTGTCTTTATCGGTCAAAAACCTTTGACTCAAGTTTTTGAAGGAATTTTAGAGATGGATAAAGGCTATATAATAACCAATCAAGACATGCACACAAACATCAAAGGTGTCTTTGCCGCTGGAGATGTCATTGTAAAAAAATATAGACAGATAACAACAGCTATGAGTGACGGCACAATTGCAGCTTTAGAAGCAGAAAAATTTATTCGTTCTATCGAATAAAAAGCATTTGCTGAAAAAACACTATGCTAACATCACTCTGTTTTTTAGGAGTTTTAAAACAATGCTGCCCTGTTAACAAAAAGGACAGCATTGTTTTAGATTTGACAAGTAGAATATATCACAATAACTCAATATCATAACATAATTTTTTATTATTTTTTTGAATCTTATTACGGCATCAAGCTTATTTGATAAAACAACATTAATTTGAAAATATTATTTAAAAAAAAAATTACAGCTAACAAATAATTTATATTGGACACTAATATGCAATATACCATAGAAGAAATAACTTCTTTAGAACGAAAAATACTCGTACAATTAAACAAAGATGATGTAAATAAGGCACTTGATGAAGTCATTTCAGAATTTGCAAAAAATATAGAGGTTAAAGGTTTTAAAAAAGGTAAAGCCCCTCATGATAGAATAGAAACTGAATATTCTGAAAAAATACAAAAAGAAGCTACAGATAAAGCCGTAGATGATGCAGTACAAAAAATCTTTCAGGAAACAAAAATTAACCCTTTATCACAAGTACGATTTGACTATCAAGAAGGTGAACAAACTCTTATACGTAACAATAGTTTTAAGTTTACTTTTTATTTCGAAATTCTTCCGAATGTCCCTTTGCCAGAATTAGACAAGTTAACAATAAAAGTATTCGAGCCTAACATTACCCCTAAAGATGTTTACAACGTAACACGCCGTTTTTGCAAAGGAAAAATACAACTAACAGAGATTAAAGAATTGAGAACTCCGCAGGCAAGTGAAATATGTATTATTGATTTTGAATCTTTGTATCAAAACAAACCCGTTCCAGGAATGCAGGGGAAAAACTACTATCTAAAATTAGAAGAAGGAAATAACACTGAGTTAAATAAAATAACCTTTCAGTTAAAGAACGGTGAAGAAAAAATTTCACAAATAGTTGTACCTCAAGACTATTCTTATCCTTTAGTACGCGGAAAAGAGGTTTCTTTAAAGGTAAAATTGAAACAAATTTATAAAGAGACTCTTCCTGAAATGACAGAGGAGCTTGCTATATCACTCGGATTTAAAAATCTGAAAGATTTCGAGAGAACAGTCTTAAGTCAAGCAATGAATATTCATGCACAAAAAGTCAAACTCGAAGGACAACAGAAACTTCTAAACGAGCTAATTGAACCCCTAAAAATAGAACTCCCTATAAGTCTTTTGGCATTTTATAAAAGTGAATATTTACAAGAAGTTAAAGAAAGATTAAAAATATGTGGACACAACTCTAATGAAATAAGTGTGATCCTAAAAGATCTAAGTCAATTTGCAGAAGAAGAGGCAATAAAAAATACTAAAATTCATATATTTTTACTCTCTCTTGCTATTCGAGAAAATTTAAGTATTTCTGAAGATGAGCTTAATAAACATATTAATCAACTTGCTATAAAAAATAAACAATCCCCGGATGAACTTTACAAATTTATGCAAGAAAATAATATAATTCAGAAAATAGAAGATCGTCTATTAACTGATAAAGCTATGGAACTTTTATATAACAAAACTAAAAAAATCATGATAGATAAAGATGGAAAAGATATTAGAGTTGATAAGTAAATTGAAATAGTTATGTCTTAACTATAAACAAAGAAAAGTAATAAACGAATTGCCTTTTAAGGTCTGTTATACGCATACTCAAAAACTGATTTAACAATGATACATATGCGTTGAGCTGTTTCTCTACTTCCTCTGTTAATAACATCAAAAGCTGCATGAATTTGGCTTATTGTTATGTCAGTAATTTTCGTCATGATTCGACTGCTATACTAGTTTAGGGCATAGGTATAAACTTTTTTGTATGGGTATAAACTTCATAAATGTTTATACCCTCTTTTCGTGGAAAGTCTAGTTCTTTAACGAACGCTACTGAAAAATAAAAACCCAGAAATCCTTGTTTATCAAGTCTTTCTGGGTTTTACTGGTCTTCTTGAAACTTAGTGATGGTGGAGACGGCGAGAATCGAACTCGCGTCCGAGAAAGCTCCACTCAGAACGTCTACAGGTTTAGTCTAGACTTAGTGGTCATCGCCTCAAGGTTTGTCTCTAAACAAACGCCTTGACGCCAGCTTTAGATTGTTTTTACTCATCTTCCCTCCCAAAAGCTAAAGGGAAAATCAGCCTGATAAAGTGTCCACTTTTGCGATTATCAGACATCGTCGCATCGGTGGGCTGCTTAATTAAGCAGCTAGTGCGTAATTGTTATTTTCTGCAATTACATTGTTGCCGCTTTTTACGAGGCCAGCGGCGCCTCGACCTGCAATTCTGGTTTTACAACCCCGTCGAAACCAGTGCGTCCCCATGAATTAAAAACACTGTTAAATAATAACTGTTGAATAATACACAATATAAGACGTTAAACCCAAAAGACAAGTATCTTTTCAATAAAAATAATTACAACACTCTTCTTTGCGTTCTTTTTTCATCATTTTATACCCTGCTGATACAGAATATAAAATATTCTAAGACACAAAAACAACTAATTTTACAGAAAGTTACTTATTTTTCTTATTCGTGTTTTGAGGTTATTATTAAATAAAAAAGCCTAAAAGATTTTCTTTTAGACTTAAAGAATAAACTTATAACTGGTAGCCGGGGAGAGATTCGAACTCTCAAGTCCAAGGACACTGCATTTTGAGTGCAGCGCGTTTACCATTTCGCCACCCGGCCAGAATAAAAAAGTTCATCAGAACGTTTGAACTTATAAACAAAATAACTGACTTTAGTCAAGTTAAAATTATCCAGTTTTCAAAATAAATTAGACTAATAAAAAATACTTTTATTATAAGTCATCAAAGACGCCCCAAAAAACTTAATTTCGTGGCAGCAAAATAAATACAAGAAATCAGTTAATTTTCACCAATAAACCTAGTATTATATTTGCCGTTAAAAGAGGCTAAAGTGCGTACCCACTTTTGATGCCGTTAGGCATCAACTAATGTATTTGCGTCAGTGGGGTTAAGGGGCGACCAGCCCCTTATGTGGGGTTTGGAAAGGGTTTCACACAAAACCCTTTCCCCTGCCGGAGGCGACCAATAAAATAAATTTCGTGGGAGTATAGGGGTTTAAATAGATTATAATAAAAATGTAATTTTATTATAAGTATATGAGGCGACCGAAATAACGTCAATTT